>PEWR01000059.1 GCA_002779395.1 Ignavibacteriales bacterium CG07_land_8_20_14_0_80_59_12 | reverse complement strand
ATCCCCTCGGTGTGCTCTGACAAGTGCGGAGGAGGAGCATCGACGTTCGCCGGTGTCTTCTGAAACTTGGCGCTGAGATTGAAGACTTTCACAGGTCCCACATCGGACACATCAACGGATTGTATCGTCCCCCGGTGCTGGATCTGCGGCTGAGAAAGTGCTTCTTCGAGCGAGAGTATCTCACCCGAGGGGATCTGCTTACCGTTGAGTGTTTCGACCCAGTACGCTGTAGTATTCTGCGCGAGTCTCTCTTCGAGGATAGGGGTTAGCAGCCTGCGATTCGCCTTGCGTGTGTCGCGCGCCTGGAAGCGCGGATCGGTCTTCAGTTCAGGTATGCCGATGACATCGGTGAGTGCTTCCCACTGCTTCTGCTCATTTGCTGCTATGTTGATAAACCCGTCCCTCGTCCTGAACGTTCCCGACGGCGCGGCTGTGAAATTCTCGTTCCCCATCAATACTGGCTGCTGCTTCCCGATAAGCAGGTTGGCGGCGACCCAACCCATGAGTGGCATGATGGAATCGAGGAGCGCGATGTCGATGAACTGCCCCTCGCCCGTTCTCTCTCGATGGTAAAGCGCTGCCATAACGGCGAACGCCGCGTTGAGTCCACCCACCGTGTCGCAAACCGGGAATCCTGCGCGAAGCGGGTTCAGCCGCTCGTCGCCGTTGATAGCCATGACGCCGCTCAGTCCCTGGATGATCTGATCGTACGCCGGTTTGAGTGCATCAGGTCCGGTCTGGCCGAATCCGGAGATCGCACAGTAGATGAGTCGCGGGTTGATCGTGCTTAGCTCTTCGTATGAAAACCCCAGTCGTGCCATGACGCCCGGTCTGAAGTTTTCAACGATGACATCGGAGGTCCTCACGAGCTTCCGGAAGATCTCTTTCCCTTCGTCCAACTTCAAATTCAGCGTTACCGATTTCTTGTTCGAGTTCTGTGCGAGGAAGCTTGTCCCCATGAGCTTCCTATTGAGCTCGCGCGATGCACCTAACTTCCGTGCGAGATCTCCGCCGATGGGATTCTCGATCTTGATGACTTCGGCACCGAGGAGTGCGAGGTGAACAGCTGCGAAGGGTCCGGCGAGGACATTCGTCATATCGAGAACCCTCACACCTTCAAGAATCTTCATGACAATGGTAACCTCCGATATTCTTTGATTTGAGTTCTACGCGACAGGGATCTTGTGCAAAATGCCGGGGAGTTCACGGCCGAAGAACGTCTCCGCCTCCCGCGCGATGGCGACGATCGAGTCGAGCGAGACATCCGTCCGCAGCTCCATCTTGTGGAGAAGGTGCACGACATCCTCTGTGCAGACGTTCCCGCTTTTCACCTTCGCGGACGGTGACCCGCCCAGTCCAGCGAATGAACACTCGATGGACGTTACACCTGCCTCCATCGCCGCGTAGCAGTTCGCCAATCCTAGGCCGTAGGTTTCATGGAAATGGCATGCATATTCCACGGATAAATCGAGCTTCATCGCGGCTGTGAAGAGGCGCTCGACCCGCTGTGGATGGGCGTGACCCGCCGTGTCAGCAAGGCTGATCCGCTTCAGGCCGGCATTAAGGTACCGGTCGATGATTCTCATGACACTTGATTCGGGGATCGCCCCCTCGTAGCTGCAACCGAACGCGTTCTGGACGGACACCTGTACCGCCTTTGCGGCTTCGGTCGCTCTCTTTGCGATGTCGATGATCCGATCGGTCGCCTCCGACGTGCTCATACCTGTGTTCTTCCGACTGTATGTGTCGCTCGCAGAGACACCCATGCAGAAGAATTCGACGCCGCACGCCAGACCCCGATCCAGTCCCCTCTCGTTGAGCACAAGCCCGGAAAGCCTTGTCCTTTCCGGGCGGTTCTCCGATTGGCTGAAGTGGGCGAAGAGCCTGTCGGTGTCGGCCATCTGGGGGACCTTCTCAGGATGGACGAAGGAGCCAACCTGGATGATGTCGATTCCGGAGGAAATCAGCTGCTGAATCCATTTGATCTTAAGGTCCGTCGGGACGGTCTGCTTCTCCACCTGTAATCCGTCGCGCGGGCCAACTTCGTGAATGGTGATCTTGTTCATTGTCGTATCTCGTTTGCGTTGCGAGTCATCTCGAAATGAGATGAGTCTGCATTGTCGTAAGACTGTACTCTGCTGCAATCATAGCGGCTACAGATATGAGATGACCGCTGCCCGGTGCGTCACTGCAACGATGTCCGCCGCGGTGACGGACGACGAAGCAATCGTTTCAGTCGAAGAGACAAGGCGAGTCCTACCGGCGGATTATTTGCTTGAGAACACTGGGATGGCACGCTCACTTCGTTCGCTCGCGATGACTTGGATGGTAGAGAAGGGGAAAGTCAGCTCACAGTCTTGCTGCGATGGCTTCTGCCATCTCAAGCGTCCTACTGCTGCCGCCCATGTCGTACGTCCGTACCTTCCCTTCCTTGATCACGTCCGCCGTGGCGGCCTCGACACGCGCACCCATCTCTTTCTCACCAAGCCAGTCGAGCATCAGCTTCGCAGAGAGGATGGTAGCGATGGGGTTCACCTTGTACATGCCGGCATATTTTGGTGCCGAGCCGTGCGTCGGCTCGAAGACAGCGAGCGTATCGCCGATGTTGCCCGAGCACCCGAAGCCGAGTCCGCCGACCATCTGCGCGCAGAGGTCGGAAATGATGTCGCCATATAGGTTCGGAGCGACGAGCACGTCGTAGTTGAACGGGTTTTTCAGGAGCCACATGCACATTGCGTCGATGTTTGCATCGTCACACTGAATCTCTGGGTACGCCTTCGCGACCTCGCGAGCGGTGTCGAGGAAGAGTCCGTCCGTTGCACGGACCACGTTCGCTTTGTGGACAACCGTCACCTTCTTCCGCCCGAACTGTCGGGCGAATTCAAACGCCGCCTTCGCTATCCGTTGGGAGCCCCGCTTCGTGTTAATCTTGCACGATATGGCGTACTGGTCGAGCGGGACGTCCTTGAAGGCAAGGAACGGCTGTGAGAGGTCGAATAGGATCTCGGCAAGCTCTTTCGGGACGTTGCGGAACTCGACGCCGGAGTAGAGGTCCTCGGTATTCTCGCGAAACACAACGAGGTCGATCCCTTCCTTGTAGTTCAGAGGGTTGCCCGGGTACGCCTTGCACGGGCGGAGACAGTTGTAGAGATCGAACATCTGGCGCATCCGGACGATAGGGGAGCGGTAGACGAGCCCTTTGCCGCGCAACTCCGGAATGAGCTCGGCTTCCGCTGCCTTCACCGGCTTCGACGTGATGGCACCGAACATGGCGGCATCGACACGCTTGAGGAGATCAATCGTGCGCTGCGGGAGAGCGTCCCCCTCACTGCACCAGAACTCCCAGCCGATGTCCCCGTGGATGTACTCCGCGTCAAGTGAGAGTCTGTCGAGAACGATTTTCGCCGCTTCAAGAACTTCAGGCCCGATGCCGTCGCCCGGCAACCAGGCAATCGTATATTTCGCCATGCGATGGTTCCTTCTCGATGGGAATGGCTTCGTTCTGCGGAAGGGGCACCTCCCTTTGAATCGCCGCGCCATATCTCAAGTGTCAACAATTTACTGAATGCAGAGGAGGAAAGAAAACTGCCGCGCATCGGGTAGGGTCCACCGTACCCGCTTGTGTCAATGCAGACTTAGTCTCTGCATGATTCCGCGGAAACCCGCCGAGCATGTTGACAACAGACGACCCTTTTCGTATATTCTGTGCAGTACCAAACCGAGTGATGGGTATTCCATATCTCGAGAAATATCCTTCCGTGGTGGGCACGGAGACGCGCAGGCATGGTGCGCGGACTCAGTCCGGGTGCGGGAGGTCTGCCCTCTGCGTAGAATCGAAGGCGCTGTTGAGATCCTCCGGCCCTGCGATGTGTCCGTCGCGCGTGCCTGTCGGGGAGC
>PEWR01000001.1:29126-36431 GCA_002779395.1 Ignavibacteriales bacterium CG07_land_8_20_14_0_80_59_12 | reverse complement strand
TCGAACAACGTCATCTGCACCACGCGCGGCTCGATGCGGCCGCGTCCCCTGCGTTTAGGAACCCCCTTCGACTCCGCGCCCCCGCCGTGAGGTGAGAGCTCCGTCTGTTCAAGGTTCGCGAGTATCTCCTTCGCACGCATCGTCACTTCCTCCGGAAGCCCCGCCATCTGCGCCACATGGATCCCGTACGAGTGATCGGCGAACCCGGGGACCACCTTGTGAAGGAAGATCACCTTCTCGCCATATTCCTGCACGTCGACCTTATAGTTCCTGATCCGCGGATAGAGGTCGGCAAGCTCGTTCATCTCATGGTAGTGCGTGGCAAAGAGTGTCCGTGCGCGTACACGTTCGTGGAGGTATTCGGTGAGCGCCCACGCAATGCTGATGCCGTCGAACGTGCTGGTTCCCCGTCCGACCTCGTCGAGGAGGATAAGGCTCCGCTTCGTGGCACTGTTGACGATGTTCGCCGCCTCGTGCATCTCGACAAGAAAGGTGCTTTCACCAGTTGTGATGCTGTCCGATGCACCGACTCGCGTGAAGATGCGGTCGACGATGCCGACGTGCGACGACTCCGCGGGCACGAAACTCCCGACCTGCGCGAGGAGGACGATGAGTCCAACCTGCCGGAGGTACGACGACTTCCCGCTCATGTTCGGGCCGGTGATGATGAGGATTTGCTGGTCCTCGGCATCCACGAGCGTGTCGTTCTGGATGTACCGGTCTCCCGGCGGCAGGAGCCGCTCGATCACAGGGTGCCGCCCTCCGTTGATCTCCAGCCGCAGGTCGTCCGCGACCTCGGGACGATTGTAGCTGCACTCGGCGGCGGCAGCGGCAAGGGAGGCGTAGCAATCGAGCTCCGCGAGGAAGGCCGCGTCGGAGAGAATCTGCGGAGCGAAGGATGCGACAAACGTTCGCAGCTCGTCGAAGAGCTGCGACTCGAGCTGGGCGATCCGTTCCTCGGCATGAAGGATCTTCTCTTCATATTCCTTCAGCGCCGGTGTGATGTAGCGCTCGGCATTCACGAGAGTCTGTTTCCGGATATAGTCGGACGGAATCTTTTCCCGGTGCGTATTCGTCACTTCAATGTAGTATCCGAACACAGAGTTGAAGCCGACGCGGAGCGACGGGATGCCCGTGCGTGCCCGTTCCGACTGCTGAAGGTCGGCGATCCACTGCTTGCTCGACGAAGCAAGCGTGCGGAGCCCGTCGAGCTCCGTGTTTCTTCCCTCGCGGATCACGCTGCCGTCGCTGAGAGCCGCAGGCGGGTCGTCGACAATAGTCTCCGCAATCCGGGATGTGACATCGGGGAGGGGAGCGAGTCCTCCCCTGAGTTCACACAGCGTCGGCGATGTCGCATTCTCAAGAGCAGAGATAATTGCAGGGAGTGTGTCGAGAGAATCCTTCAAAGCCGCCACATCGCGCGGTGATGCACGCCCGGTCGCAATGCGTGAGGTGAGGCGTTCTGTGTCGCCGACCTCGTCAAGAATCTCCCGCAACTTCCCGCGCAGGCCCGTGCCCGTGCAAAGTTCCTCGACGGCGTCGAGCCGCCGGTTGATTGCAACGACATCACGGAGGGGGCGAAGGAGCCATTTCTTGAGGAGTCGCGAGCCCATCGGTGTGAGCGTGCGGTCGAGGATTGCGAGCAGCGTCCCTTCCGCGATCTCGGTGCCGAGCGGCGAAACGAGCTCAAGGTTCCGCTGCGTGGCAGCGTCGAGCACCATTGCATCCGACACGATGTACGGATGAACGCCGCGGATATAGGCAAGCCGGCTCTTCTGCGTTTCCTGCAAGTACGTAAGGACCGCGCCCCCGGCGACAATCCCCGCCCGGAATCCCTCGCAGCCAAAGCCTTTGAGCGACTGGGTCTCAAACTGATTCACGAGAAGCTCATAGGCATAGTCGAAATTGAAGACCCAGTCGTCTACCGGCGTGAGGACCGGTCCGCGTCCGGGCTGACCGGGCCTCACCACATCCTTATCTTCGGTGGAGGAGGCCTCCGCTCCGACAGCCGAGACGTCATGCTGAAGGTATCGACGGAAGAGATCCCGATCCCTTTTTGCGATGAGGATTTCCGACGGGCCGATTGTGGAGAGGTGATCACGGAGCTGAGCGAACGGGACATCGCCGAGGGAAAACTCAGCCGTTGTAACGTCGACAAATGCGAGACCGATAACGCCGTCGGCCGGCGCCGTCTCCATTCTGTCCCCGAGCGGGAATGGGAAGTAGAGCGCCGCAAGGAAGTTGTTTTGCTTCCGGTCAACGACCGATCCGTCGAATGCCACGCCGGGTGTGACGACCTCGATCACATCCCGTTTCACGAGTCCCCTTGCGAGCTTCGGGTCTTCGAGCTGCTCGCAGATGGCGACACGTTGTCCGGCTCTGAGCAACTTGGGAAGATAGAGGTTAAGGGCATGGTGGGGAAAGCCTGCGAGAGGCACATTCCCCGCAGCCCCGTTGCCGCGTTTCGTGAGTGTGATTCCGAGGATCTTCGCTGCAATGTGTGCGTCCTGCTGGAAAGTCTCGTAGAAATCCCCCATCCGGAAGAGGAGCAGAGTATCCGGGTACTGTGCCTTGATCTTCGCGTACTGACGCATAAGCGGAGTCGCCGCGCCTGCCAGGCGGAGGGTGCCGCTCCGGCCACCGCGGGCTGTCTCCGATTTCTTCACCGTCTCTTCTTCTCGGACTCAGACAACTCAACCAACCTTCCCTCCCAAGTTATCCATCCCTCGCAATATTCGCAAGGGGACAAAAAACCCGGTTGTCCCCCCTGGCGGACAACCGGGGATGACACCGCTGACAAGCGACTACTTCTTGATGACAACAAACTCAACGCGCCGGTTCTGTGCCCTCCCTTCCTCAGTACCGTTTGTAGCCTTCGGCCGCGTTAGGCCGTATCCCTTTGCGACCACACGCGACGCGTCGATTCCATGGCTCACGAGATAGTCATGGACCGACTTCGCCCGCGCCTCCGAGAGCCGCTGGTTGTACTCCGCCGTGCCCTTGTTGTCCGTGTGTCCCTGCACCTCGACGACCATGGTGGGGTACTGCTTCATGTACCGCACGGCTCGGTCAAGCTCGGGGGTCGATTCCTTCTTCAGCGTGGATTTGTCGAAATCGAAGAAGACGTTTAACCGGACAGTCACAGGCGGAATGAGCGGATCGAGCGCGATATCCTTCCTCACCTCTTTATAGAGAGCTTCCATCGAAACATTGAAGTTGTCCGAGTAGAAGAGGTAGTCCGGCGCTTCCGCCGTCACGCCGTAGTTCTTTCCGGCAGGGAGAACAACGATGTACTCACCGGTGACTTCGTTGCTCCCGAACTTCGCGATCACCTGGTCGGATTCGAGATCCTCGATAGTGATATCCGCGCGGAGCGGCTTCCCATTCTTTGAGTCAGTAACAATCCCTGCAATGGTTGTCACGCCTCCCGGCGGATAGGGGTTCGGATAAGCCCTGTAGATGTCAAGCCCGCCGAACCCTCCTTCACGATCGGACGCAAAATAGATCTCCTTGCCAGAAGCTGGGAGCGCATAGAACCGGTCATCTCCCTCAGAGTTAAGCGGCGTTCCCATATTGACCGGGTCAGTCCAATGGTCGTTGTCCCACCGGGTGACGAACATGTCGAATCCCCCGAGGCCTGGATGCTCGTTCGACGAGAAGTAGAGCGTTCGGCCGTCTGCGGCGATGAACGGCGTTGTTTCCTGCCCCGACGTATTTACCGCGGGGCCGAGGTTCTGCGGATCCGACCAGCTCCCGTCAGGGTTTCGGACTGTCTTCCAGATGTCAAGGTCACCGTATCCATCGGGACGTTCCGATGCGAAGTAGAGTGTGCGCCCGTCGCTCCCGATGCTCGGCTGCCCTGTCCAGTATCCCGGCGCGTTGACCACAGGTCCAAGGTCCGTTGGGTTCGTCCAGCTTGTCCCGTAGAATTCTGCAACATAGATATGCATCTTCC
This sequence comes from Ignavibacteriales bacterium CG07_land_8_20_14_0_80_59_12, assembly GCA_002779395.1. Lineage (GTDB taxonomy): Bacteria > Bacteroidota > Ignavibacteria > 0-14-0-80-59-12 > 0-14-0-80-59-12 > 0-14-0-80-59-12. The sequence goes on along the minus strand of PEWR01000001.1, from coordinate 32,476 downwards.
CCTCGGGAGGCTCGGCCGAGAAGTAGACGGTGCGGCCGTCCGGTGCCACGGACGGAGTCCCCGCATCCTTGGAGGGTACACTCACTGGTTCTCCGAGGTTTTTTGACTGGGACCAGCCCGAGGCAGCCTTCCGGGAGAACCAGATGTTGTCTCCCTGGTTCTCCCCTTCAGCCGGGGGAATCCGGCGCGTGAAGAAGATGGCCTTGCCGTCGGCGGTGATTGCCGGAGAGAATTCGTTGTACTCAGTGTTAATTGAGGGACCGAGGTTTTCAATCTTCACCTCGGGGTGGTTCGCCACCTCCGCCGTTGGCGCGCAGGAGATGAGAAAAGCGGCGAGTCCGCCGGACAGCAGGCAGACAGAGACGAAGGAAAAGAGTAAAGAGTTCTTCTTCATGTCCCCCTCCCTATCGGGTCCTATGTGTGTACAGAGCCCCGCTTTCTTGTGCACGCACGCGGGTACAATGGAATAGAACATGAGGAAAAGGTAGCGAAGCGGAACTTGAAATTCAACACTTTGGATAAACCTCAGTCTCTTCCGCCCTGCCTCCCCGGGGAAATGTGCACGCCTCGGGCTACACATCGCCGATGAAATACGATCCGTCGGGATATTTTACAAAATGATCTCCGGCAGCTCCTTGCCGATAGACTGTGTACGCCGTGTCATTCTTGATGCCGGGGTCGATGATGGTGACGATCTTGAACCCCCGCTCCGGGAGGCCGCCGAGAAGCTGCCCGGGATTCGGGAAGTTCTTCAGGCTCCTATTTCTTTATTCCCACCATCTCCCGGATCTTCGGCAGCGCTTCCTCGCACGCCTCCTCGCCGAGCCGCACAAACATATCGGCGTGCTCAAACTCACTCCAATGCTGCGCCCCCACCTTCGGCCTGAGGACAACGTCCGCCTCGGCGACGTCGGGATGCTGGGCGTACATCGCGCCGATGACCGCGCCCATGCTGGTGCTGACGATCCGCGAAATGGGGATCTCCTCACGTTCGAGGATGCGGAGGACGCCGACGTGCGCCATTCCGCGTGCTCCTCCACCGCCAAGCACGAGCGTCAGCGACTGTTTTTCCTTGTTCCTCTTGAGCATGCCGAACCTGTCCGATGGCACCATGTACAAGAATGTAAGGAAAACGGAAAATGAAAACCACTGCGCACCCAGGCACGAGCAGAATTCCCGCTGGTTGTTTTTCTACGCGGGAGCGGGTATATTCTCATGTTCACATACAGCGACGTCTCTTCGAACATCCGCCGATGGTCAAACTCATTGTATTGTTCCGCAGACCCGACGATGCCGGGGGATTTGACAGCCACTTCTTCGATAGCCACCTTCCTCTTCTCAAGGCGCTCCCTCGCTTGAAAGGAGTCGCGGTCAACAAAGTGATCGAATCGCCCCTCGGCGAGAGGCCGTATCACCTCGTCGTGGAGCTTTCGTTCGAATCCGAGGACGATCTTCGTGCGGCGCTCGCTTCTCGTGAGGGAAGAGACGAAGCAAAGGACCTGCTCGCGTTTGCCCCTGAATTAACTTCACTGATCTCCGTCGAACGCTTATGACCTTCGAGCACAGGACCGTAAGGAACCGCCGGGCCAGCACAGCCCAAGTCCTCTACGAGGACGATGCCATCGTTGTGATCAACAAGCCTGCCCCGCTGTTGACGATCCCCGATCACTTCGACCGGACTCTGCCAAACCTCGCCGAGATGCTCCGCGAGACCTATGGAGAGATATTCATCGTCCATCGGCTGGACCGTGACACGAGCGGTATCGTGGTCTTTGCAAAGACGGAGGCCGCGCACCGCCAGCTCAGCCGGCAGTTCGAGGCCCACACCGTCCGGAAAACTTACCTTGCGCTCGCGGAAGGATGCCTGAAGGAGGAAGAGGGGGTTGTCCGGCATCCGGTCGCTGATGACCCCGCGAACCCCGGGAGATCGAGAATCGACGAGAGACATGGAAAGGAGTCTGAGACTGCATACCGCGTCATCGAGCGGTTCACGAACGCGACGCTCCTCGAAGCAACGCCCCGCACCGGCCGCCTTCACCAGATCAGGGTCCACCTCCGTTCGATGGGACACCCACTCCTCCTCGACCCGGTCTACGGTTTCCACGAAGCGGTATTTCTCTCCCAGATGAAGCACAACTACAAGCTCACCGCCGAGTCAGAAGCTCCGCTCATGTCCCGGCTATCACTCCACGCCGCGACGCTGTCAATGGTGCATCCGATCACTGGGGAGCCGGTGACATTCGAAGCGCCAGCCCCGAAGGATTTCGAGGGGTTGTTGAAACAGCTTCGGAAGTTCCAGCGGATCGATTGGAGCAGGAAGCCGGCGTCGCTTCTCTCGCTTCGCCGTGGAAACCGCCAGCGAAGCCGTGAGACTGAAGAGAAATTCTAGGAAAGCAAATATCGTTCTTTTCCCATTCTCGCGCAGACCTTGTTGATAGACACGGGGCGATGGACGAATCGAAATCAAAGCTCATTGAGGCAATGAGAGACAACTGGCGCCGCGAGGTGCTTGGCGCCCGGGCATACCGCGCGCGCGCAGCAAGGGAGAAGGACAAGAAACGCCGCGGAATACTGATCCGCCTTACCGAAATGGAAATGACAATCGTCGGGGTCGTCGAGGCTGCCATTACGTACTTCCTCGGCGTTCTTCTGTCCTCAGGCCATCCAACGCTGTAGACACGAAAGGGAGCTGCAATGGGAGACGTGACGCAACTCGTTGAACGGTACCGCCGCGCATACACGGAGCTTCGCGCTTCCGTGGAGGGACTCACCGGAGAACAGCTTTCCAGGAAACCGTCCCCCGAGAAGTGGAGCATCAGGGAAATCTTCCAGCACCTTCTCGACAGCGAGCTCCACACATCCCTGCGGATCAAGAAGGTTCTCGCAGAGGAGAAACCGCGGCTCAGCCCGTTCGACCAGGAAGAGTGGGCCCGGAAGCTCAGGTATGAGTCGATGGATCCGCATGCTGCCGTGCTCGCATTTGGACTTCTCCGCGAGTTGAACGGGAACCTCCTCGCGCTTCTCACTGAGGAACAATGGAACCGGACGGGCATCCACGAAGAACGCGGCACGCTGTCGGTCCGCGACCTCGTCCAGGACGCGGTCGAACATGGCGAGGCGCACCTCTTGCAGGTCCGGGCGATCCGTGAGGCTCTATGACTCAGGCATTTCTCTACCTCCATATCCTCGGCATCGGGATGCTCCTCACCGTTCTCTTCGCATCACCGTTCTTTGAGCGGGCGATGCGGACGGGTACAGCCGCCGACTCGGTAGCGATCCATGGTCTCCTCAACCGGATTGGGCTGCTGTCGCCGGCGGCAACTCTCATTCTTCTCCTGACCGGGATCGGG
>PEWR01000001.1:26105-28986 GCA_002779395.1 Ignavibacteriales bacterium CG07_land_8_20_14_0_80_59_12 | reverse complement strand
GGAAAGCCTGACCGGGCAGCGGGCGGCATCCATTGCGGCGTTCAACCGCCGCGAGAGTCTGTTTCTTGCATGGCAGTGGGTTCTCACACTCATCATTCTCGCACTTTCAATCCTACGGTAACCAGAACGAAAGGATTGTCCCATGGACCAAGGAATGACCACAACGACATTTGAGATTGCGGGACAACGCATCGTCCGCCAGCTCGGGGTTGTCCGAGGCATCACCGTCCGGTCACGTTCGCTCGTCGGCAACATCGGTGCTGCCTTCCAAATCCTCTTCGGCGGGAACATCAGCCTCTACACGCAGCTCTGTGAGAGGGCCCGGCAGGAGGCCTTTGAGATCATGGTGTCGCATGCGGAGGCGATCGGCGCAAACGCGGTTCTCGGCGTACGGTACGATGCCACATCCGTGGCGAGCGCCGTGAGCGAGGTCCTTGCGTACGGGACAGCCGCGGTTGTTGAGCGGACGTAGGATGAATCCAACCATATGACATCGCAGGAGCACTCATGGAGATAACCGGTAAGACAGTTCTCATCATCGGCGGCTGGGGGCTTGTCGGCTCTGCCGTCGCCCGGAAGGTAGCGGCTGAGAAACCCCGTCGTGTCATCATCACGAGCCTGCTGAAGCACGAAGCCGAGGAGGCCGTTGCTTCGTTTCGTTCGGAGTACCCGGACCTCGGGGAGGATTGTTTCGTTCCGTGGTGGGGCAACATCTTCGTCAGGAACGACCTGAAGGACCAGAGGCGGGAGGAAATGCTGCAGGACGAGACGTACCGGCGCATGCTCATCGACGACATGCTCGAAGAGCTCAACGATGAGGTGCTCCGGCGTTCCTCGCTCTACCAGCTCGTGTCGACATACAAGCCCGATGTGATCGTCGATTGTGTGAACTCCGCTACGGCGATTGCGTACCAGGACATCTTCCAGGGCTCGCGGGACGTCCTCCGAAAACTCTCCGAGGCGAAATCCGGCGGGAGCACATCTTCCCTCATCGAATCGACGGAGAAGCTGCTCGCGACACTCTACATCCCCCATCTCATCAGGCATGTTCAGATCTTCTACAAGGTGATGCACGACGCCGGGACGAAGATTTACGTGAAGATCGGCACGAGCGGCACAGGTGGGATGGGGCTCAACATCCCGTACACCCACAGCGAGGAGCGCCCGTCGCGTGTTCTCCTGAGCAAGTCGAGCGTCGCCGGAGCCCACACGCTCCTCCTTTTCCTCATGGGCCGCACACCCGACGCACCGATCACGAAGGAGGTCAAGCCGACTGCGGCGATTGCTTGGAAGCGGATTGCCTTCGGCGAGATCAAGAAGGGCGGAGCCCCCGTCCAGCTTGAGGACTGTCCCCCGGATTCACCGGTTCAGCTCGACGGGCCGTTCGACATCTGTACAGCACGCGAGTTCACGAAACTCGGCGACACGCTGAAGTCGGTCTTCATCGACACGGGCGAGAATGGTATCTTCTCGCGGAGCGAGTTCGAAGCGATCACAACCCCGGGACAGATGGAATTTGTCACGCCGGAGGAGATCGCGGAGGACGTGATCTACGAGATCAAGGGGGGAAACACAGGACACGACATCATCAACGCTCTTGATAACGCCACTCTTGCACCGACCTACCGTGCCGGGTTCCTCCTCAACAGCGCACTGACGCAGATGCGAAGGCTCGAGCGCGAGCACGGGACTCCCAGTATCGCCTTCGAAATGCTCGGCCCGCCGCGTCTCTCGAAGCTTCTCTACGAAGCGCATCTTCTCAAGCTCGCCTTTGAAACCATGAGCTCAATCCTCGACGCCGATCCGCATGCCATAAGCGAGGCGCTCGTGAAGATCATCAAGGACAACCAGCGGCTCCGGTCCGAGATTATCTCCATCGGCATCCCGATCCTTATGCCCGACGGGAAGTCTCTCCTCCGCGGGAGCATCGTGAAGATCCCTCCCTTCCGCGGCGAGAACACGCTCGAGGCCACACCGGAGCGGATAGACCACTGGACACATGAAGGATGGATCGATCTCCGCGTCTCAAATATGGAGCGCTGGCAGGACCGCTTCCGGAGGATCATGGCAGAGGTGCGTTCAATCCCGCCCTCGGATACGAGCTCTGCGTTCGTCCACACGGCGGAGTATTGGGATCAATTCGGGAGCATTGATGAAGGGAAGATCGTGGGATGGATCTTCATTGTGGAGGAGAAGGGGAGGAGGATGAAAGCATAGCAGCCCCGCGGCAGGCCCGCCCTCAGGCGGGCCTGCCGCGTCAATGTCTTACCCGCAGAGAACACTCCCGCCGTTCACATTGAGTATCTCCCCCGTGATATGCCGCGCAAGATCCGAGGCCAAGAAGAGGACGGGGCCTGCAATGTCGTCGGGCAACGGGATCCGGCCGAGGGGGATGGTCAGCCGCACTTCCTCTTTATATGCCGCGTCGCCGAACACCTCATCGCACATCTCCGTGTCGACCCAGCCGGGAGCGACGCTGTTCACCAGGATGTTGAACGAAGCAAGCTCCGACGCGAGCGACTTCGTAAACGAGATGACCCCTCCTTTCGATGCTGCATAGTGAGAATGGAGCGCCTCGCCGCGCTGACCCGCGGTGCTCGAGATGTTGATGATCCTCCCTCCTCCCTGCCGTTTCATGACTGGTATGACGGCACGGCACATGTAGAATGTTCCGTTCAGGTTCACCTCAATGGTCCTCCTCCACACATCGTCCGACATTCGGTCGGACTCGCCGTACGTCCAGATTCCTGCGTTGTTGACCAGGATATCGATCCTGCCAAGCCGCGCCTCCATCTCCTCCGCGATTCGACTGCAAGAGGCGGGGTCGGCCGCGTCGCACCGGAGGGCAAGGCCTTTCCTCCCGAGTCTCTCAATCTCGCCG
>PEWR01000001.1:5046-26086 GCA_002779395.1 Ignavibacteriales bacterium CG07_land_8_20_14_0_80_59_12 | reverse complement strand
CCTCCCGGGCCGTGTACGTGATTGCCACGTCCGCGCCCGCTTCGGCAAACATGCGAGCGGTGCTCGCACCGATGCCCCGCGACCCTCCGGTCACAAGGACCACTTTTCCATCGAAGTGAATCATGTCGTCTTCCGTCCTTTGTTGTTGCGATGTGGGCCCGCCACATGGATAGACGGACCGGTGGCTCTTGCTTGACACTTCTTCCCACATTTGCTATCTTAGATAGAGTCTACGTTCACTTTATCGCGGAAACCATCATGGAACGAAAGATTGCGCGCGATGTCTTCACGAGGTTCCTGAAAGAGGGGAAATACCGCATCACACCGGAGCGGTTCGTCGTCCTCGAAGCGGCACTCTCTTCAGAGGGACACTTCGACGCCGATACGCTCTACCTCAAGCTGCGGACCGACGGAGCCAACATTTCCCGGGCGACTGTTTACAAGACCCTCGATCTGCTCCTCAAGTCGGGACTCATATCAAAATACCAGTTCGACGACGGTCATTCGCGGTACGAGCGCGCCTTCGGCAGGCCGCAGCACCATCACCTCATCTGCGTGAGCTGCGGCGATATCATCGAGTTCACAAACACAAAGCTCGGGAAGATCCGGAACGAGGTATGCCAAGAAAACCACTTCAAGCCGCAGACCTCAACATATCAGGTTTTCGGGCTGTGCCAGAAGTGCCAGAACGAAAGCGCATCGAAATTCTGACCTCTCCCAAGGCGATCAATACAGCGGAATCACACAATGGTAACGGAAGAACAAGTCAGGGAAGTTCTCAGCGATGTTTACGATCCCGAGATCCCGGTCAACATCGTCGATCTCGGCCTTGTTTATGAAGTGAAGATCAACGACGACTGGGTCGGCGTCAAGATGACTCTCACCGCCCCGGGATGCCCCATGTCGGGATACCTCGCACAACAGGTGAAGGAACGCCTCCTCACGCTCCCGGAGATTAAGGACGCGGATGTCCGGTTGGTCTGGGAGCCTCTCTGGAGCCCTTCAATGATGTCGGAGGAGGCAAAGAAGCAGCTCGGCTGGGGCCTTTGAGGCGCAACTGGATCTCTCCACGGTCTTTCAAAGAACTTACGTAGAAGGACAGAGCGGACATCTCATCCGCCTGCGGCGACCTTCTCGGGATGGTTTACGCCACTTCGTCGGCCTCGCTTCGCTCGTCCATCCTCGCAGTGACGAGTGGAGTGAGGGATCCCTGCCACGCGGTCACTTCACCGGCTTTCCCTGGTCGTCCACGACGACGATTTTCCCGTAGCCCAGCTTCTCGAGCGGCGCTTTCACAGCCGACACATCGCCGACAATGACGACCGCGTCCGTGTCCGGGTGGATGTATCTCTGCGCCGCCTTCTGCACATCCTCTGCTGTCACCTTTTCAACGTTCTCGACAATGTGAGAGTAGTAGTCATCGGGCAAGTTGTAGAGGACGAGCGCCGTGATCTGACGGGCTATGTCGCTCACCGTCTCGAATCCGCGCGGGAGTCCCCGGATGATCGCCGACTTCGCGACCGACAGCTCTTTCTCAGGCACGAGCTCCGTACGGATTCGCTTCAATTCGTCCAAGGTGAGGATCACGGAGCTGTCGGTCACGCTCGTCTTCACGCCGGCCGAGACGACGAACGGACCTGCTTCCTTCCTGTAGCTAAACGCACTCCGTGCGCCGTACGTGTATCCCTTCTCCTCACGGAGCTTCCAGTTGATCCGGCTGTTGAACGATCCGCCGAGGAGCTGGTTGAGAACGAGCGTGCGGTAGTAGTCGTCGGATGCCCGGTTCAATCCGATCTCGCCGATGCGGAACTGAGACTGAGCAGCCTTCGGCTTGTCGACGATGTAGATCACAGGACCCGCCGCGGCGGGAGAGGGCGGGATAGTGGTCGCGGGGACATCGCGTTTCTCCCATGCTCCGAACACCTTCTCGAGCTCCGCGACCACTTCCTTCGGATGGATGTCGCCCACAGCGATGAGCGTCGCGTTGTTCGGTCGGTAGTACGCATCGTAGAACGTCCGAAGATCATCGGTCGTGATCGACTTCACGGAGGTCTCGGTTCCCCCTACCGGCTCACCGTACGGGTGCCCTTCGCCGTACAGCATCTTCGAGAAGACGTTGCCCGCGACGAATTCCGGTTGATCTTTGTTCTGGAGCAGCGATGTGACGATTCTCTTTTGCACCCGGGCATACTCACTCTGCGGAAAAACCGGGTTGAGGAGCACATCCGAGAAAAAAGCAAGCGCCTTCGTGAAATGCTCCGCGAGGGTGAGGAGGGTGACGAATGATCCGTCTTCGTTCGCTGAAGCCCCGTACTGGGCCCCGATGAAATCAAAATCATCGGCGATCTGAAGCGACAAACGTGTCTTTGTCCCCTCCGAGATCATTTGCGCCGTGACGTAGGCGACGCCTGGCTTCCCTTTGGGGTCGGCGGCGGAGCCCGTCTGGATTACGAGCTGAAGCTGGATGACCGGCATCTGGCGCTGTTCCACCATCACGACGTGAAGTCCATTTGTGAGCTGCGCGTGCTCGAGCTTCGGGAGCTTCACCTGCGGAGTGGGTCCCGGTTCCGGCTTCTTAGAACGGTCGACCTGCGCAAGGGCAGAGGTCACCGCGAGAATCAGAAAAACGCATACAAGAGGAAGTCTCATGGATAGATCTCCGACAATCGTGCTGTCAACGGGAAGCGTCATGATCCTGCTTTCAAATCCTGCTTTCCTTTCGGGACCACGCTGAGGATAACGCGCCGGTCGGCCGGAAGGTACTTCTTTGCTGCCTGCTGCAGGCCGGTGGCCGTCACTTCCGTGTACCGGGCGAGATCCTTGTTGAAGTAACCGGGGTCTCCGAGAAAAACGTTGTACCGGTTCAACTGGTCCGTCACGCCGCCGAACCCGCCGACGTGCTGGAGGCTGTAGATAAATGACGTCTTCGTCTGGTTCTTGACACGCTCGAGCTCTCGGGGGGTGACGCCGTCCTTCACAACTTTGGCGACCTCCTCATCAATCGCCTTCGTCAGCTCCGTGAGCGTGCGGCCGGGCACCGCCGTGGCAATAATCATGAATGATCCGGCGATCCCGCTCGAGTTCTGCATGGCCGTCACGTCCTGTGCAATCTGCCTGTCGTAGACGAGCGTCTTGTAGAGGCGCGAGTTCTTCCCCGCGCTCAGCACGCCGGAGAGGAGATCGAGCGTTGCATCGTCTTTTGCGAACTCCGGCACGGACGGCCAGGCGATGTAGAGACGGGGGAGCTGCACCTGGTCCTCGAGGAGGAGGTACTTCTGCCCGGTGAGCGCGGGCTCCCATTTCTTCATCGGCGGCACCGCCTTCCCGTTGTCAATGCTGCCGAAGTACTTTTCAACCAGCTTCTTCACTTCGGCGGGGTTGATGTCGCCGCCGACGGCAAGGCTCGCATTGCCCGAAGTATAGTAGGTGCGGAAGAACTCTTTCACGTCTTCGAGCGAAGCCGCCGAGAGGTCCGCCATGGAACCGATGGTGAGCCAGTGGTACGGGTGCTCGGGTGGATAGAGGTTCGCGGCAATTGTCTCCCAGGCAAGTCCGTACGGACGGTTCTCGTAGTTCTGCCGCCTCTCGTTCTTCACCACGTCGCGCTGGTTGTCAAGCTTTTCCTGGTCCATCGACGTGAGGAGGGTCGCCATGCGGTCGGACTCGAGCCAGAGCGCAAGCTCGAGGAAGTTTTCCGGGACCACCTCCCAGTAGTTGGTCCGGTCCGTGCTCGTTGAGCCGTTAAGGGTTCCCCCGGCCTCCTCGAGGAGGCGGAAATGCTCCCCCTTCTGGACGTCTTGTGACCCCTGGAACATCATGTGCTCGAAGAGATGTGCGAAGCCGGTCCGTCCCGGTTTCTCGCGCGCCGAACCCACGTGGTACCAGAGGTTCACTGCCGCGAGGGGAACGTCGTGGTCTTCGTAGAAGATTACCTGCAGCCCGTTCGGCAGGGTGTGCTTCTCGTACTTGATGTCAAGCTGGGCGGACATCTGCGCCACCCCCAGGATGAGCGTGAAGAACAGAAAAGAGAGTTTCATGGATCATCTCCGTCACACGACTGTGATTGTTTACGGTGACATGAATATATCGACGGCCTCAGGGAAAAGCAACGCCTATCACGCCGACCACTTCTCTTCGTCCACTTCCGCGGTGTGATTGGCCCACCGCGCCATAACGAAGAGAAGATCCGAAAGGCGGTTGAGATACTTCATGATGGCGGCGGTGCTTCCCTCGCTCCGGTTCACGGAAACAACGAGGCGTTCTGCCCTGCGGCAGACCGTCCGTGCGAGGTGAAGGTGCGACGCCGCGGCGATGCCGCCGGGGAGGATAAAGGTACGGAGCGGAGGAAGCTCCGCGTCGAGCTCGTCGATGAGTGCCTCAAGCGCGGCAACATTTTCCTCTGCGATGCGCGGGACGTCCAACGGCTTCTTCTCGTGCGACGCCGGCGCCGCCAGGTCCGCTCCCACAGCGAAAAGGTGACGCTGGAGAAGATGAAGAATCCCATCGAGCCGCCGGCCGGCATCCTCGCGGAGCCCGGACGATGGGACAAGTGACCGTACGACTCCGAGGACGCTGTTCAACTCGTCGACGCTGCCGTACGCCTCGATCCGCGTGGAATCCTTGGGAAGCCGTTCCCCGCCGTAGAGCGATGTCTCGCCTGCATCACCAGTCTTCGTATAGATCTTCATTGTGTCCCCCCGCACAAAAAACGAGAGCGCCCGCCGTCAGGCGGACGCCCGTGTCTCAACTCCACTCTCCTCAGCCCTTCCACGTCATAGAGGCAAGCTCGTCGAAGAAGTAGACCGATGTTTCGATCCCCTTGAAGAAGTTCTTCAGGTTCAGGTGCTCGTCGGGTGCATGTGCGTTCTCATCCGGGAGACCGAAGCCGAGAAGCACCGTCGGCGCTTTGAGCGTCTGCTGGAACTCCACGACGATCGGAATTGAGCCTCCCTCTCGCATGTACACAGGCTTCTTCCACCATGCCTTCCGCAGCGCTTCGTACGCCGCCTTCACAGCATCGCTGTCGATCGGTGTCAACGCTGGCTTTCCGCCGTGAAGTTTCTCCACACTTACCGTCACACTCTTCGGCACGATGGCTTTCACATGTTTCTCAAACAGCTTCGCGACCTTGTCGGGATCCTGGCCGGGGACGAGCCGCATGCTGATCTTCGCGAACGCCTTCGACGGAAGGACGGTCTTCGCCCCTTCGCCTGTGAACCCACCCCACATCCCGTTCACCTCAAGCGTCGGCCTTCCCCACAGCCGTTCGAGCGTCGTGTATCCTTTCTCACCCCAGAGCTGCTTCACGCCGAGCTCCTTCGCGAACGCGGAATCCTTGCGCGGCAGACGCTTGAAGGAGTCGCGCTCCTTCCTCGTGAGCGGTATGACGTCGTCGTAGAAACCCTTCACTGTCACCTTGCCGTTCTTGTCGTGAAGCGATGCGATGATCTCTGCGAGCGCCTGGAGCGGGTTGTGAACCGCCCCGCCGAACGTCCCTGAGTGAAGGTCTTTGTTCGGGCCGGTCACTTCAACCTGCATGTAGGAAAGGCCGCGCAGCCCATAGCATATGGAAGGAAAGTCGTAGGCGAACATCGCGGAATCGGAGATGAGGACAAAGTTCGCTTTCAGGAGATCCTTCTTCTCACGGACGAACCCCTCGAGATGGACGCTTCCGATTTCTTCCTCCCCCTCGAAGATGAACTTCACGTTCACCGGGAGGCCGCGCCCGTTCTTCAGGTATGCCTCGACCCCCTTGAGGTGGATGAAGAGCTGTCCCTTGTCATCCGATGATCCGCGTGCGTAGAGATTCTCATCACGCACGGAGGGTTCGAACGGAGGCGTTGTCCAGAGCTCGAGCGGATCGACGGGCTGGACATCGTAGTGTCCGTACACTAGCAGCGTCGGCTTGCCGGCGGCATGAAGCCAGTCTGCGTACACCATCGGATTCCCGGTGGTCGGGAAAACCTGAACGTTCTCCATTCCGATGCCGCCGAGATGCGCGGCGAGCCAGTGAGCCGCCTTCAGAACATCATCCCTGCGGTTCGGATCGCCCGAAATGCTTGGTATGCGAAGGAATTCAAAAAGCTCGGATAGATATCGATCGTGGTTCTTTTCTACGTAGTCAATCAGGTGGTCCATGAAGGGTGCACTCCTTTCTGTCGATGCAGCATAAGTGGCCGAAGTTGCCGAAAAAATATACAGAATCCTGCGGAGTGGTTCAATAGAGTGGGCCGTTTCCGCGAAGTTCTTGGAATTCTCCCGCTCCATGTATTAAATTGCACTGACCGGTCAGTACAATCCGAATCCGATCACGGAGCATCAATGGCTTCCGCCGAGTTTCTGAAAATCCTTGTGCCGATTCTCTATGCGGCGGTCGTCGCGGACTATGCCGTCGCCTTCTTCACAAGAATCCGCTACGCCGAGGAGTCGAAGCGCGAACTGCTTCTGATCACGTTGGTTGCGCACCTCGTTTATCTCTTCCTCCGGTATGCCGCGTACGGGCACGTGCCGATTACCAATCTCTTCGAGGTGATGACGATCCTCGCGTTCGCGATCGCGCTGGCGTATCTCATGATCGAGCGAATGACGAGAGTGACAGAGACCGGCTTTTTCGTGCTGAGCGTGGCCCTCGTCTTTCAGACGATCTCGTCGGTCTTCATCAAGTGCTGCGCCGAGGTCAATCCCGTTCTCCGGAGCCCTCTCCTCGGCTTCCACGTGACGAGCGCCCTTCTCGGCTATTCGGCGATCAGCATCTCAGCCGTGTACGGCTTTCTCTATCTCATGCTGTACCATGACATCCGCTCCACACGCTTCTCCGCCATCTACCGGCGTCTTCCGAGCCTCGAAGTGCTCGAGTCAATGAGTTTCCGTGCCACGATCCTTGGCTTCGCCTTCCTCTCCCTCGCCATCCTTGTCGGCTTCATCTGGCTTCCGAGGGCGTTCGAGAGCTTTTCATACGCCGACCCGAAGCTTCTTGTGACCGTCAGCATCTGGCTTCTTTACGGCATCGGGTTTTCCGCGCGCACCATCGGCCGGTGGCAGGGGCGGCGGGTTGTCATCCTCGCGCTCTGCGGTTTCGCGATCGTTTTCCTATCGATGACGGTCGTGAACGTTTTCTTCAGCGGGTTCCACAACTTCTATTGAGATGGCGCGGCAGCAGTGTCCAGGGAGCTAGATCAGTGATTCAGTTGACGGCTCTCAGTGTTAACCACCGGACGGCACCGATCGAGGTCCGGGAGCAAGTCTGGCTCTCGGACGAGGAGATCCGGCAGGCGCTCCGGGAGCTGAAACAGGAGGGCTTTTCCGAGTGCGCAATTCTCTCGACCTGCAACCGGACGGAGATCTACGCCGCAGCGGACCTGCCGTCCCCGCAGGGCAGGCCCCTCCTTGATTTCCTCCTCCACTTCAAGGCGGTGGACGGCGCACGGCCCGAACACTTCGCTTCGTTTTTCACCTGCGGCGCCGCGAAACACCTCCTTCGCGTTGCCTCCGGTATCGACTCGATGGTGACAGGCGACATCCAGATACTTTCGCAGGTGAAGAACGCCTACGACCTCGCAACTGCGGAGAAGACGGCGGGGTTCTACTTCTCCCGTCTCTTCCAGACTGCCCTTCGCACGGGGAAACGGGCGCGGAGTGAAAGCGGGATCGGCGAAGGCGCGGTGTCCGTCAGCTATGCCGCCGTTGAGCTCGCCAGCAAGATCTTCGCCGACCTCGGGAAGAAGACCGCTCTCCTCATCGGTGCCGGCGAGACGGGTGAGCTCACCGCAACGCACTTGAGAGGCCGTGGCGTCGGGACGCTCGTCGTGGCGAACCGGACGCGGGCCCGGGCGGAGGAGCTTGTGGCGAAGCTCGGCGGATCGGTCATCGACTACGACGCCGTGCCGGCAGCGCTCCACACGGCCGACATTGTCGTCACATCGGTCGCGGCACCCGGCCGTGTACTCGCGGCATCGGACCTCCACAAGGCCGTGAAGCGGCGCGGAGCCAATCCGCTCTTCATCATTGACCTTGGCGTTCCACGGAACGTCGACCCCGCCGCGAAGCGAATCGGCAACGTCTTCCTGTACGACATTGATGCGCTCAACACCATGGTCGATAAGAACCTCGCGAAACGCCTCGCCGAGGTTCCGAAGGTCGAGCGGCTTATCCTCGATGAGCTCGTCGCCTTTTACACGTGGGAAAGCTCTCTCCAGGTGAGTCCGACCATCCAGGCCCTGAGAGAATCGTTCGAGGAGATCCGCCGTCAGGAAGTGGGGGAGAACATCAATCGCTTCGCGAAGGAAGACCGAGAGCTCGTTGACATGCTGACGAAACGAATCATCAACAAGATCCTCCACCAACCCCTCGTCAATTTGAAGAACGGAACGAAAGAGGACCCGGCCGAGGAGACCATGCACCGCGTCCACACATTGCGTCACCTCTTTGGGCTCGGCAGCCATTCGCATGAATGAAGTGTTCACATTTGGTTCCCGCGGCAGCCAGCTCGCACTCTGGCAGACCGAGTCGATCCGGCGCGCGGTCGAAGCGCAGCATCCGGAGCTCCTCGCCGAGGTAATAGTGATCCGGACAACCGGCGACAGGGTGCTCGATTCTCCTCTGTCAAAGATCGGCGACAGAGGGCTCTTCACGCGCGAGATTGAGGCAGCGCTCCTCAGCGGAGAGATTGACGCTGCTGTCCACAGCCTGAAGGACCTGCCGACGGAGCTGCCGGCAGGACTTGTACTGGGGGCTGTCACGCGGCGAGAGGATGTCCGCGATGCGTTTATTCCTCATCCGAAAAAAGCGGCCCGGCGTCTTGCCGATGTCCCGCGCAGAGGCACGATCGCAACCGGGAGCCTCAGGCGTAAGAGCCAGGTCCTCCACCTCCGGCCCGACCTCACAATCGTTGACCTCCGGGGGAATGTCAACACACGCCTCAGGAAACTGGCAGAATCAGACTGGGACGGTATCATTGCCGCCCATGCCGGGCTGCTCCGCCTCGGGCTGACGGGCACAGTCGGCGAGGTCATCCCGACCGAACAGATCCTCCCCGCCGTCGGGCAGGGAGCCATTGCCGTGGAGATCCGCGAGGCGGATGAAAAGAGCATGGAAATCCTCTCCCCGCTCTCCGACTCGCACACGATGACCGCGGTGAGGGCCGAGCGTGCGTTCCTCCAGCGGCTCGAAGGGGGCTGCCAGGTCCCGATCGGCGCCTACGGTAAGGTGGAAGGTGAGAGCTTCATCTTCTCCGGGTACATCGGAACCATCGATGGAAGGAAGGCGCTCAGCGGGACACGCCGCGGAGGCATCGAGGAGGCAGAGATGCTCGCAGTCAGGTTGGCAGACGACCTCCTCTCGGACGGAGCGGATGAGATTCTTGAGGAAATACGTAGGGGCTCGGATGGGAAAAACTGAATCAATCCGCACCACACCCCGTACGCCCGACGAGCCAGAACCTACGGCGAACGGGAGTGTCTCGAAGCGGGAGAGGATCCTCTCCGCTGCGTGCCTCTTGTTTTCACAGCGGGACTTCCACACCGTGAGTGTCGACGATGTGGCCCGCCAGGCGGACATCGCCAAGGGGACACTGTACAACTACTTCGAATCGAAGGAAGCTCTTTACCTTGCGATCATCGAGACACGCATGGAGCATCTTATTTCGCTCCTCCATCAGCGCCTCTCCGAGCGCCATGACCCGCTTGAAGATCTTCGTCGGTTCCTCATTCATCTCTACCGTTTCATGACGAAGTATCCCGACTTCTTCATTGTATGGAAGAAAGAGGAAGGGACGGAGCGGCTGGCCCGGGAATCGCGGGGGAGGAGGATGCACGATGAGCTCGTTGCGATGCTTCACACGATTCTCTGCCGCGGCGTTGAGGAAGGAGTGTTCTGCCCCGTGCCGCGAGATCTCCTCACCGGACTCCTCCTCGGCATCGTCGATGCCGCTGTCTATCGTACACTCTATCTCTCGCTCTCCCCGCAGGAGCAGGAGAAGGAAAGCGACGAGATCTTCGACTTCGTCGTCCACGGCTTGAAGGCGCGATGAGTCTCAACGGCATAACCGTCGTCATCACACGACCGCGTCCGCAGGCGGAGGAGAGTGCCGAGCTCGTCCGCGAGCGCGGCGGCGTGCCGTTGATCGTACCGCTCATCGCCGTCAAGCCTCCGGAAAGCTGGACCGATCTCGACGCATGTCTCACGCGGTTGTCTTCGTATCGTGCTGTCATTGTCACAAGCGTGAACGCCGTGAAATCCCTGTCAACGCGCGCCGCAAGATTCCCCGCCGGTCTTCGGCGGCTGAAGGAGATCCCGTTCATCGCCGTCGGTCGGAAGACCGCCTCTGCCGCCGAACGCGCCGGATTCGACTGTGCTCTGTTCCCGGAGGTCTCGTCCGCCGTGACGCTCGCTGCCAGGCTCCTGGAGCTGTACAAGAGTGGGACATTCCTCTTCCCGCGGGGCGACATCGCACGCGGCGCGATACCTGAGCAACTCCGTGCGGCGGGGCTTCAGGTCGACGAACCCATCGTCTACAGGACCGCACGACCTGCAGTCGGCGAGATGGATGGCCTTCGGGCTCTTATCGAACACGGGGGCGTCGATGCGATCACGCTCGCGAGTCCCTCTGCAGTTGATAGTTTCGTCGAGCTCCTTGAAACCAGTCTTTCCCCGGGCCTCCCGCGGCGCACCATCATCGGTGTAATCGGGCCCACCACGGCCGCGCGCGCCACAGACCTCGGTCTCACGCCCCATGTCAGCGGCAAGATGTCGACATTCGACTCCCTCCTCGATGGAATCCAGAATGAACTCGATCGCAGAAAGCAGCATGGTCATGGCTCCAACATACGCGAATGATCTCATCCTCCGCGCGGCCCGACGCGAGCCGGTGGAGCGCACGCCTGTCTGGTTCATGCGCCAGGCCGGCAGGTACCTCCCGGAGTACCGGGAGATCCGCTCGCGGGTCGATTTTCTTACTCTCTGCAAGACCCCGGATCTCGCCGCCGAGGTCACCGTGCAGCCCGTGGACATCGTCGGCGTCGATGCGGCGATCATCTTCTCGGACATCCTCGTCGTCCCCGAGGCGATGGGGATGCAGCTCACGATCGAGGAGGGGAGCGGGCCGCAGTTCGCGGCTCCCGTCCGCACCGCCGCCGATATCGATCATCTTCGATTTCCCGATGTCGAGAAGTCGCTCCGCTTCGTCCTCGATGCCATTGCCGTGACGAAGCGCACACTCGCAGGCCGCGTTCCGCTCATCGGATTCTCCGGATCTCCGTGGACGCTCGCCGTCTATATGACCGAGGGGGGATCCCCGCGGACGTTTCGTGCGTGCAAGGAGCTTCTCTACTCGCGCCCCCGCGAGGCGCACCAGCTTCTTGAAGCCCTTTCCCGCACGGTGGCAGAATACCTCGCAGCACAGGTCGAGGCGGGCGCCGACATGGTGCAGATCTTCGACACCTGGGGAGGGAGCCTGACGCCGGAGGCATTTGCAGAGTTTTCGCTCCGCTACCTCGAGGAGGTTATCAGCCGGTTGCGGGAATCATCGCAGGAAGCGCGGCGGGTTCCGGTCATCGTTTTCTCAAAGGGGAGCAACCACGCTCTCGAGGGAATCTCACGCACCGGTTGCGATGTCGTCGGGGTCGACTGGACGATCGACCTCTCGGATGTGCGGAGGCGGATTGGAGACAAAACCGCGGTGCAGGGGAATCTCGATCCTGCAATCCTCTATGCTTCGCCCGAAGCCATCGGCAAGGAGGTCGAGCGCATCCTTGAATCGTTCGGGGCCGGCGAGGGACACATATTCAACGTCGGTCATGGAATCATGCCCGACACCCCTGTGAGCCACGCGAAGCAGGCGGTCGAGGCCGTGCGGGAGATGAGCGTCTTGTACCATCCGCAGGCAAAGACCCTCGCAGGCTCGCCGCAGAACCGCTGAGGCTGCGGCTCTCGGGGGGAGAGGAGAAGAAGACGAAGCGAAGGAATCATCTGATGAAGCAGTTCGATGACATTGACATAGACGTTCTTCGGCGGTATGACAAGCCCGGCCCCCGGTACACGAGCTACCCCACGGCCCCCGTCTTTTCGCCGAAGTTCGGACCGGACCAATTCCGGGAGGAGATCATCCGAACGAACGGCCCTGAAGAAAAGAGCGGGATATCGCTCTACTTCCATCTTCCGTTCTGCGACACGCTCTGCTATTTCTGCGGCTGCACGATGCTTGTGACGCACAGCCGTGAACGGATCGCGGAGTACAACCGTTACCTGAAGGGCGAGATCGACCTGCTTGCCCCGATGATAGCACAAGGACGGGCTGTCGAGCAGCTCCAATGGGGAGGCGGTACGCCGTCGTACTTGAATCCGGACGAGATCCTTGGCCTTTCACGGCAGATCCGTTCTTCCTTCAGGTTCGCCGATGACGCAGAGGCAGGGGTTGAGATCGACCCGCGCGGGCTCACACGAGACACTATCACCGCGTTCAGGGAAGGGGGATTCAACCGCATCAGCATGGGGGTGCAGGACTTCAACTCGAAGGTCCAGGAAGCCGTGAACAGGATTCAGCCGGAAGCGATGACACGCGA
The DNA here is from genome assembly GCA_002779395.1 of Ignavibacteriales bacterium CG07_land_8_20_14_0_80_59_12. GTDB lineage: Bacteria > Bacteroidota > Ignavibacteria > 0-14-0-80-59-12 > 0-14-0-80-59-12 > 0-14-0-80-59-12. The sequence goes on along the minus strand of PEWR01000001.1, from coordinate 13,529 downwards.
GGTGATCGACTGGTGCCGCAGCGAGGGATTTTCAAGCATTAACCTCGATCTCATCTACGGGCTTCCATTTCAGACGCTTGAGTCGTTTGGCGATACCGTCGACCGCATCATCGACATTTCACCCGATCGCATCGCGGTCTTCAACTTCGCTTACGTCCCCTGGCTCAAGCCGCATCAACGACTCATACGCGAGGATGACCTCCCGACGCCCGAGGAGAAGCTCCACATCCTCAAGATGACGATCGAGAAGCTCACGGCGGCGGGCTACTGGTACATCGGGATGGATCACTTCGCGAAGCCGGACGACGAGCTTGCCATTGCGCAGAAGACAAAGACCATGTACCGAAACTTCCAGGGGTACTCGACGAAAGCGGGATGCGACGTGTACGCGTTCGGGATGTCCAGCATCAGCCAGCTCCATGACAGCTACGCACAGAACGCGAAGACACTTCCGGAATACTACGGCGCCGTCAACGCCCGGACCCTCCCGACGCATGTCGGATACCGGCTCACCGAAGACGACCAGATCCGCCGACACGTCATCATGCGGCTCATGTGCGACATGGAGCTCGATCGCCGGTCCGTTGAGCGTCAGTTCGGCATCGAGTTCGATTCCTATTTCGCCGATTCCCTCGGGAAGCTGACAGAATTCATAGAGGGCGGATTCCTCGCGGACACAGGGGACAGGCTTGTCATTCAGGGGATGGGTCGGCTCATCCTCCGGAACATTGTGATGGCCTTTGACGCCTACTATGAAAAGATGATGAAGGAGAAACCGGTCTTTTCACGGACCGTGTAACGGAACAATGGACCGGAACGGCGACACACTCGGCATTGTCCTTTTTCAACTCGGCGGCCCCGACTCGCTCGACGCGGTCGAGCCGTTCCTCGTCAACCTTTTTTCGGACCCGGATATCATCGACTTCCCCTTCGCCTGGGTTGCACGCGGTTTCCTTGCGCGCGCAATCGCGCGACGACGTTCGGCGGGCGTGAGGGAGAACTACCATTTGATCGGCGGAAAATCCCCGATCCTGGAGATCACACGCCGCCAAGCCAGTGCCCTCGAGGAATCTTTGAACAGGCACCTGGACGCGAAGGTCGTTATCGCCATGCGCTACTGGGCCCCGTTCACCGATACGGCAATAGACGAGCTTCTCGCGCACCGGATTTCACGCGTTGTCCTGCTCCCGTTGTATCCGCACTACTCGAAGGTAACCACCGGATCGAGCATGAACGAATGGAACCGTTCTCTCGCCCGCCGCCGGCTCAATCATTTTGAAGTGTCACTGGTTCGCGAGTACGGCACGCATCCCCTCTACGTGGAGGCGCTGTCGCGGCGCATCGACGAAACGCTTGCGCGGTTCCCCGGTGAACGGCGCGGCGGCGTCCACATCCTCTTCAGCGCCCATGGGACACCCGAGTCCCTCGTGAGGAAAGGTGACCCATACAGGGCGCAGATCGAGCAAACGGTACGAAGGTTGATGGAATACCGGGGCTACGATCGTTCGCACCACCTCTCGTTCCAGAGCCGGGTCGGCCCACAGAAATGGCTGGAGCCCTTCACGGTCGACATGGTGCGGCGGCTCGGCCGGGCGGGCGTGAAGGAAGTCGCGCTTGTTCCGGTCGCGTTTACATCTGACCACATCGAAACGCTCCACGGGCTCAACATCCTCATCCGGCGCATCGCGGAGGAGGCGGGGATTCAGCAGTTCGAGGTCGCGGAAAGCCTCAACGACTCTCCGAAGTTCATCGAGGCGCTTTCCGACCTTGTCATCACATCGGTCGCAGCAAATCGCACCTGAAAGAGCATATGTCACAGAACGCATGTCATGTGATTGTCGCCGGGGGCGGGATATCCGGGCTCACGACGGCATGGTTTCTACGGCAGGCAGGTGTCCAGGTTCGAGTTCTCGAGAAGGATCCTGTGCCGGGAGGGACGATGCAGACGCTCCGGCAGGACGGATTCCTCATCGACCTCGGGCCGAACAGCGCGCTCGAAACCACACCCTTCTTCAATTTACTCTTCAAAGAGCTTGGCATTGACGGCGAACGGGTGTACGCCGACAGCACGGGCTCCAGAAGGTACATTCTCAGAAACGGCGCCCTCCACGTCATGCCGATGTCGCCCGGCGCGTTCATCGGCACGAGGCTCTGGTCGACACGCGGGAAGCTGCGACTATTCGGCGAGCTCTTCGCGGGCCGGGCGGACCACGAAGAAACCATCGCCGAGTTTGTCAAGCGACGGCTCGGCCAGGAGTTTCTTGATTACGCCATCAACCCCTTCGTCGCCGGTGTCTATGCTGGGAACCCGGAACAACTGAGCGTCCGGGCGGCGTTTCCAAAGCTCTACGCACTCGAGGAGAAGTACGGCGGCCTTATCAGGGGGGCGATCAAGGGCCGCCGCGAGAGAAGGAGGCGGGCGGAAACGGCAAAGCAGTCTGCGAGGATGTTCTCGTTCACAAACGGCATGAACACATTTCCGGCAGCGCTCGCACGTGCGCTCGGCGGCGACGTCGTTCTTGGAGCGGCCGTCGAGGGCATTGAGCGGGACGGCGAAGGCTGGAAGGTGACCTACGCAGTGAACGGAGCGCGCATGAGGGAGGAAGCTTCCGCCGTTGTTCTCGCGGCCCCGGCGTCCCAAGCATCGGGCCTCATCGCCGGACTTGATGCGGCCCTTGCGTGTTCCCTCGAACAGATTTCCTACCCGCCGGTCGCCATGGTATTCACCGGCTTTCCGGCATCGTCGGTGAAGCGGCCGCTCGATGGGTTCGGATACCTCGTGCCGTCGAAGGAGTCACGCACGATCCTCGGGACGATCTGGAGCTCGACGATCTTTCCCAACCGGGCACCCGAGGGTCATGCCGCGTTCACGACGTTTGTCGGCGGCTCCCGTCAGCCTGAAATCCTCGACCTCGATGACGGGAAGCTCATCGACAACGTGACGTGCGAGCTGCAATCCATCATCGGCATTCAAGGCGGCCCGTCGTTTACTCTTCTTCAAAGGTGGGAGAAATCGATTCCGCAGTACAACCTCGGATACGGCGAGGTTCTGCGCCGCATTGATGCCTTCGAAGCGCAGCACCCCGGTCTGTTTATCTGCAGCAACTATCGCGGCGGCATTGCCGTCGGTGATTGCGTGGTAAGCGCCGACAGGACGGCGCGCCGCATAGGTGAGTTCTTCTCAACGAGGACATGATCAAGGAGCACATCATGGAAACTGCATTCGCGACCACTGCGACATTCCCCGACAGGCGGATGCGCCGCCTGCGGATGACGGCAACGCTCCGATCAATGGTCAGGGAGACGTCGCTTTCGAAGGACGACTTTATCTACCCGCTCTTCGCAGTTCCGGGCCGCAACTTCCGCCGCGAGGTCCCTTCAATGCCCGGGGTCTTCCAGCTCTCGGTCGACGAGCTCGTGCGGGAGTGCACCGAAGTCCATTCACTCGGCATCCCGGCCGTGATCCTCTTCGGAATCCCGGAGCACAAGGATGAATTCGGCTCGGAGGCGTACAGCGACAACGGTGTTATCCAGGAAGCGGTTCGCGCGCTCAAAAGGGAAATCCCTGAGCTCCTTGTCATCACGGATGTCTGCCTTTGCGAGTACACGTCGCACGGACACTGCGGTATCGTCCGGGGTGATGAGATCGTGAATGACGAAAGCGTTGAGCTCCTAGTGCGCGAAGCCGTCTCCCATGCCGCCGCAGGCGCTGACATCGTGGCGCCGTCTGACATGTTCGACGGACGCGTGAAGGCAATTCGTTCGGCGCTTGATGAGAATGGGTTCACGAACCTGCCGATCATGTCGTACGCTGCAAAGTACGCCTCGGGCTTCTACGGGCCGTTCCGGGATGCGGCCGAGAGCACGCCGAAGTTCGGCGACCGCCGGTCTCACCAGATGGACCCGGCAAACGCCGACGAAGCAGTCCGCGAGGTGGAGCTCGATATCCTCGAAGGAGCGGATATCGTCATGGTGAAACCCGCGCTTCCGTACCTCGACATCATACGCCGCGTGAAAGACACGTTCCACATGCCGACCGCGGGATACAACGTGAGCGGGGAGTATTCGATGATCAAGGCGGCTGGAAGGAACGGATGGATTGATGAGCAGCGCGTGATGATGGAGGTCCTCACCAGCATCAAGCGTGCCGGCGCAGACTTGATTCTCACCTACTTCGCAAAGGACGCCGCGAGACTGCTGTAGCACGCCGCGGGACAAGAGAATTCGCTTTTCTCGAGCCGTCATTGCGTGGAGTCCGCCACCAGGCGGAGGACGAAGCAGGTGAGTGGTACAACTCCCCTGAAGGAAGGACACTTCTCCATGAACACTTCTCGTTCCGACCGGCTGTTTGAGCGCGCACAGAGCCTCATTCCGGGCGGCGTCAATTCTCCCGTCCGCGCGTTCCGGGCAGTCGGCAGGTCTCCCCTTTTCATCGCCCACGGGTCCGGTTCGCGCATCTATGACGTGGACGGGAACGAGTTCATCGACTACGTGGGATCATGGGGCCCACTGATTCTCGGGCACGCGCACCCGAAGGTCATCGAGGCGATCCGGAGCGCCGCCGGGAACGGCACGAGCTACGGCGCACCGACGCAGCGCGAGATCCAACTCGCCGAGCTCGTCCGGTCGTTCATGCCCGGCATCGAGATGCTGAGGATGGTCAACTCCGGAACAGAGGCGACGATGAGCGCCGCCCGTCTCGCCCGTGCCTACACAGGCCGCACGAAGATCGTGAAGTTTGCCGGCTGCTACCACGGACATGCAGATGAGTTCCTCATCAAGGCGGGCTCCGGTGCGACGACGCTCGGCGTGCCGGACTCCCCCGGCGTTCCCGCCTTGTACGCATCGGAAAGCCTCAACGCTACCTACAACGATCCCAAGTCTGTCGAGGATCTGGTTCGGGCAACGAAGCAGGCAGGTGAGAGCATCGCTGCCATCATTGTCGAGCCGGTGGCGGGGAACATGGGTGTCGTCCCGCCCGCTGCGGGCTTCCTGGAGGGTCTCCGGGCGATTGCCGACCGCGAAGGGATCGTGCTCATTTTCGACGAAGTGATGACAGGCTTCCGAGTGGCACGAGGGGGTGCCCAGGAGCTGTACCGGGTCCGGCCTGACCTCACGACATTCGGGAAGGTGATCGGCGGTGGGCTCCCCGTCGGAGCGTACGGGGGTCGGAGAGAGATCATGGAGCTCGTTGCGCCTTGCGGCCCTGTCTATCAGGCGGGCACGCTCTCAGGAAACCCTCTGGCAATGGCCGCCGGCATTGAAACCCTCAGGGTCATCTCGCAGGAAGACTCGTTCTACGAAGACCTTGACAAACACTCAGCGAAGCTCGCGTTGGGCCTCCGGAGCGCCGCCGCGGACGAGGGGGTTCCCGTCCGCATCAACCGGGTCGGCTCGATGTTGACCATCTTCTTCAACGAAGGAGAAGTCACCGATTATGCGAGCGCACTGAGGAGCGATGTGAAGCGCTTCGGAGGGTATTTCCGCGGGATGCTGGAAGGAGGAGTCTACCTGCCACCGTCGCAGTTTGAGGCGTTCTTCGTTTCAGCGGTTCACAGCGATGGAGACCTGGACCGGACAATTGAAGTGCACCGTGCGAGTCTGCGCGGACTTGCCGCGAGGAACCGCCCGTCGACTCACGTGTAGAGCGTCCGCTCAATCGTCGTGAGGACATCGTTCAGGTCGCACGGCTTGCCGAGGATGCCGCTTGCGCCGAGGTGGAACGACTCGATCGCCGTCCGGGCATCACCGTAGGCGGTGAGCATGATCACGCGCGTCTCCGGACAGTGTGCCTTTGCGTACTTCAGCACTTCAAAACCATCCACACGCTTCATCTTCACGTCAAGCAGCACGACGTCAAACGTCTCAACCTTCAGAAGCTCGATTGCTTCATCCCCATCCGACGCCGTTTTCACGTCGTACCCGAACGGCTTGAGCACCTCCTCAAGCACGAAACGAAAGGCTTCTTCATCGTCAACGACAAGTACCCTCACCGGCGGCGGGACGTCCCGTTGACTCAACGCATCCATGCGTGACTCCGTTCCTGCACCCCGGTCAACTCGATCCATGCGGTCGCCCTCTATCCGGCCCGCCGCTCATCTCCGGCGTTCTCTACAACCGGAGCTGAAGATCGCTGATCTCTATCGTCTCTCAGTACTATCTGCCGTCTCCATCTTCGTGCCTCCCGAACAGGAATGCACGCGAACAACACACGACATCAGTACGCGACGTATCCGGTCAGCGATATGCTCCGGTTTCCATTCTGGCCGGTGACCTTGATGTTGATCGCTACATTCCCGGATTTTGCCCCCGGGTCAGACTCCTTACGGTTCACCTTGAAGTGAAAGGTCGTCCACGACGAGGACTGCGTGTCGGGGAACTCGAGGTTGACGTCACCCGAGAGGACCACCGGCGCGCCGTCGGAAGTCACGTTGACCGCCGCACCTTCGGCCATCGGGTGTCCGAACCGATCCGCGATCCGGTACGTGAATACCTCTCCCGCCTGGTCGCCCACCGGCAGGTTGAACGATGACGGCGACAACGTCATCTCAGTCGGGAAGCCGGAGAAGAGAATGAGAATGCTGTCTTTGACCGTCGCACCGTTCTCGCCCACTGTCCGCGCTTTCAGATAGGCGAACCCCGGTCCATAGACCGGATCGTTCCCGATCGGGTTGCCGGAGCGCAGCGTGACACCGGCGAGCCCTGCAGCATCGGTGTACCCCGAGGCATCGACGACGCCTCCCGCCGTCTCAAAGTAGACGGCGGTCCGCGGCTGGACCGGGTTGCTGTACTTGTCCCCGACGAGGACCATGATCTGGTCAGTACGGTTCAGCCAGTCAAGCCCGGGGAAGTTGTACATCTGGGGAGCAATGGAGAAATGCGCCTGGTCCGGCAGTCCGCCGAAGATGGTCATCCGGACAGGCTCCGACCCTATCATCTTCGTCCCCACCTGGGCGGTCGCGAGAATCTGCACGACGCCGGACTTGGTCCCGGCATTCAACGACACCGTGACCTTTCCCGTCCTCGGATCGGTAGGCGCGGACGAAGGGAAGATGTACTCACCTCGGCTGGGTCCGTTGGTGATCGAGAACGCAACGGTGACGCCGTGCGCCGAGTCGACGGGAGTGCCGTGCGCGTCGCGTACCTGGAACGTGAGCTTCGCCACGTCGTTCGCGCCGGTCCCTGAGACGCTGATGAATTCGGGTGTGAAGTCGACCAGGTAAATGTTGGCCGCGTCACCCGATTGCGAGGGAGTGACCGGACTCGATGTGTCCGCGCGGAGATAAAGATCGACGGTACTTGTCTTCTGCGGCACAACAACGACCTGCTCCGTGTCACTTCTGAAGCCGGGCATGGTCGCGATCACGTTCGTGATGTACGTCGTGTCCGCCGTGAAAGCCATGGAATACGAACCGCCTTCGCCTGCAGTTGCGACGCTCACGGGCCGCTCGAGGACAATCGTAGCCCCCGGCACCGGCGTCCGTGTGTCGTTCCTGTAGACGACTCCTTGAATCTTCGCTTCATTTCTTTTTGGGCCCGATGGGTTCGAGCATGACAGAAGCAAAAGAGCCGCGAGGAAGGCCGCCCCCCCTCCCCCGAGCGTTTTCCGGGCTGGCACCGCAGCGGTGCGCAACACCGCCCGGTTGTTCGATGTCTGGTGTCGGGTCATCGCTCACCCCTCCACTGTTCAAGGTTCTTCTCGTGTCCCTGGCGTTCCTTTTGGAGCACATTCTCCCGAACACCCGACCGTTTCTGTTCCAACCTCTCGGCAAGGGATAGGACAATGTTCGCCTTGAGAAGAAGGACGAGCTCCTTCCGTGTCACATTGACGCGGTCGTAGCCGAAAATGTACCGCAGGCCGAAGACCCACCATGGGAGATCCTTGAGAATCGGGACACCCGTTCTCGAATTGACTTCCTGCCGGATGATCAGCCCACCGATGGCGATTTCTTCGCCGTCAAGGAGGAGTGCCGATGTAACCGCCTGGTTCTTGTTGATGATGATCGTGAGTGGATCGGGCTGGACGGAGCTGCGCTCCACCGTCACGCGCATGTAGATGAAATCAGTCGTGTCCTTCTGGAGGACATAGGGCTTGACCTCGATGATCGTCCCCGTGGAGTAGAAGCGGTCCATGACGTTGCCCGCAAAGTCGCGTGTCTTCGTCGAGAAATCCTGCCCGACCTGGATCCTCCCCGTCTCACCCGAGCGCACGCTAATCTCGGGGCTTGCGAGGATTTCTCCCGCGTTATTCGACTGGAAGAACTTAATGATGGCGTCAATGCTCCCGAACGCGACGTTGGTGGTGGTGTTCAACGCCGTGGTAAAGATGTCGCTTGACACGCTCTTCGCGCCGCCGAACGAGACGCCGACGTCGACCTTGTCGTTTTCGAAGCCCTTGCGGTAGAAGTTCCAGTCAATGCCCGCTTCGTTCAGCTTCCCGAGGTCCGCTTCGAGGAAGACGGCGGAAATCCGAACTTCCCGCG
>PEWR01000001.1:0-4999 GCA_002779395.1 Ignavibacteriales bacterium CG07_land_8_20_14_0_80_59_12 | reverse complement strand
GGAGCAAGGCCCGCTTCCGCCTTCTGCTCCTTCGTGAGCGCGTAAACCCTCATGTAGTCCTTGTACTCATCGTACCACATGAGGTTCGAGCGGAGGACCGTCTCGAGCGCTGTACGCCAGGGGAGCGCCTGGATCTCCACTCCGATCTGCTGTATGCGCCGCTCGGGGTCTATGATGACTTTCCCGGCAAACTTCTTGCTAAGCTCGCTGAGCACCGAGAGGGCCTGGTCGAGCGGCGTGGTCTTCGCAAGCGAAACGATTTCTCCGGCTGCCGTGTAGTCTTTCGTGACCTTCCGCTCTTCTCCAACCTGTGCGGCGGCGGCCTCGCACAGGAAGAGCGAGGCGCCGATCATGATCAGGAGAAACGCACTGCGAAACCTCTGCATATGATACCTCACTTGTTCGTCGTTCGAGATGTCGTTCTCAATTCAAAGCGCTCAACGATGCCTCCCTTGTTGAGCGTGAATTCCACGCGCCCCTCTTCGGGGACGATCTTCGTCACGTACCCGAGGTACACTTCATCTCCCTCTTCAAGTGTCACCACCCGGTTCTTCTGATCGGCGACAAACGCCTTGCCGGGGATAACCGCGCGGAGCTGGGACCGTTCCACCTCGACGAGATCATTAATGTTCGGCGGGACGTCCGAGAGGATAAGCGGCATGAAGGGACTGAATGAGAGGAATGCCGGGATGACGGCCGGCGCGTTCTCAGCGCTCGCAAGTCCCTTGAGGGAGGTGTGGTACGCGCGGATCTCCATATCAAACGCGACGAGGTACTGCGGCTCGATGTCCTCCTTCTCCCGCACCTCGATGCCGCGGAGCGCGATGCTGTTCACCTTGTAGAGCCTGCGGCCGTTCTCGATGTACCATAGGAACCGGTAAAGATTCTGGAACAGCGCTTCCCCCCGCAAGCCGTACGTGTTGTAGCCGTGATTCTGCATCTTCGTCGCGCCGATGTACACCATGTCAAGCTTCACGAACCCGCTCCAGTCGATGAGCTGGTTGAGGTAGGCGTACGTGCCCGACGAGTAGTCGGCCTCGGGGATGTCCTTCGACCGGCGCGACCAGCGGTCCACGATCCCGCTGACCTCCTTCGTCGTGCTGTTGAGCTCATCGACGAGCAAGGCCGTCCGCTGGAGCTCCGCTTCGACGGCCTGCGTTTCGCGGGCAATCGCTCGTTCCTTGCCGGCCTGGTGGATCCACCGGTAGTACCCTCCAAGGAGGACGACAAGGAGGAGCATCGACCCTAACACAATGGAGTTTCTGATGACGTATGGCACGGAACGGTTCTCCCTGGGGATTATCGGTCTTGGAGTTTCTCGACATCAATCTCGTACTTGTAGACAAGCTTGTCACGGATCTTTTGCACGATAACCTGCTTCAGCGTCGCTCCCTCGAACAGGTTCGAAATGCGCGGGACGCGGCTCCGGTAGATCGAGAACCCGTTCACCACCATCCCCTGCGGCTGCGTTGAGTGGAGATCGGTGAGCCAGAGCGCATTCACGTCCTCCACCCCCCTGGTCAGATGGGAGATCGCCTTCGACCACCGATCGGCGCCGGGCGTGAGGGAATCGTAGAGCGCCTGCGCGGTCTGGTACTTCGTCCGGAGTGCGTTGAGGCTGTCGATCTGGTTCTGGATTCTTATCGTCTCGAGGAGCTGGACCTTCTTCGCTGCAAGCGCGCTCTCACCCTGCCGGATGTCCCTCCGCTTCGACGCGACCTGCAGCGTGAGGAGAAGCGTCACGAGGAAGATGAGACCGAGGAGCAGGCAGCCGTGCCAGCCGATCTTGAAGCTCTTCTGTCCCTCCCTCACCGAGGCCGGGAGAAGGTCGAGCGCATAGAAACGCTTCTCCTTCGGCTCGAGCGCCCGGATTGCGCTCGCGATCGGCACGGCGTACTCCGAGAGCTGCGGATGGATGTCAAGTGTGAACTGCGAGAGGTCGAGCTTCTTCGGCACAAGGTACTCGATTTCAACCTCCCGGAACTGCCGGAGGAAGAACTCCTGTGCGTTCAACTTCACAGCCTCGCCCGCAAGGAGGATGCGCGTCAGCTTCGGCACCGCGAGGTTATCCTGCTCGAGGAGGATGCGGCTGTACACCGTGTTAAGAATGGAGGGGGAGTCGGCACCTTCGCTGATCATCGGCGCGATGTGCCAGAGGTGTTCGCCTTTCAGGAACACAAGGCGGCTCGTTTCCGAACCGATGTATGCGATGACGGTCGTCTCTTCGGCATGGAATGCGTAGTTCAGGCGGACGAGGTTGACAAGCGCGATGTCCGATGGTTCATACACCGATATCTTCAGCCTCACGCGTTTCATCATCGGCCGCACAAGGTCAAGAAGATGGAGGAATCCGACGCCGTCCTCGCGCACCGCGCAGAGGATGCCTCCCTCCTCAAGCGGAAGGTAGCCGACGGCGTCCGGTGCGAGCGTCGCGGTGCGAATCCCCTCCAGCTCTTCCATGACCCGCCGCCGGAGCTTCTCACCCTTCAACCCAAAATCTGAATCAAGCACGTGGTAGTAGATGCCCGGTTCAGCGATGGCGTGGGCGAGCACGTACCCCTTCTCGCCCGCGAGGAGGTTGGCAAGCGCCGAGGCGTTTGATTCCTGCCCCTGAGCCGACTCGGTCTGGAGTGGCGCCGGAGAAGAGAAGTCGATCCCCTCGCCCCCGGCAAGGCTCATCGCGGGCTCCTGGACAGACACTTCGTCGAGCTTCCGTACAAGGCGCTCGGTCCGGAAATTCTTCAAGGCAATCCCGCCGCGAACCGCGGCGACCTCCACGAACTTCAGTTCGTAGCCATCGATGAAGATCCCGAAGGCCCGCTTCCCTCTTGTTTCCTCAGTTCGCATTGCACGTCCCGTTTCAATTCATGTCCGCGCCGGAGCCGGCCCGCCCTGCGGGTCTCAGATCACCTTCGACTGCTGTCCCGCGGAAAGAAGCTGTTCCATCCGGCGCTTGTTGTTTGCAAAATTCATTGCCATATCGACGGAGACCCTCCTCGCGCCGTGGAGGCGGCGGAGGTCCTGCTCCATGGTGATCATCCCCAGCTCTCCCCCTTCAGAGATCATCTGGTAGATTTCCTGCGTGTTGTTATTCTTGATCGCCGCCCGCACCGACGGTGTCATCAGCATGACCTCCTTCGCGAGGATCACTTTCCCGTCGAGGCTCGGGACAAGCTTCTGCGAAACGACGCACCGGAGGACGTCGGCAAGCCGGTTCCGGACGCGCTCCTGCTCAATCGACGGAATCTCCGCGATGATGCGGTCGAGACTCTCCACCGCGGACGACGTGTGAAGTGTGGAGAAAACCTTATGGCCGCTGTCCGTGACTTCGAGTGCTGTGAGGATCGTGTCAGGATCGCGCATTTCGCCAATGATGATGATGTCGGGGTTCTGCCGCAGGGACTGGATGGTTCCTTCCTTAAACGAAAGGACGTCACGGCCCACCTCACGGTGGCGGATGATGCAGCGGTTCGACCGGTGAACGTACTCGACCGGCTCCGCAATGATGACGATGTGACCGTCGACCGACGTGTTGTTGAGCTCGACGATGCTGTCGAGCGTCGCACTCTTCCCTGACCCGGTAATACCCGTGATGAGTGTAAGCCCCGACTTCGTGTGTGCGAGGCTCATAATCTTCGTCACGTTGTGGTGGAAACCGAGGTCTTTATACGGCCGGATCCTTGCCTGGACGGCGCGGATCGCGACGGCGCAGTGGTCGAGGTCGAAGTATGCGTCGCACCGGAAGCGGTGGATGATATCTCCCCGCACAAGCGAGTACGAGAAGTCGAGGTTCCTGCGCTCGTAGAGCTGCCGCCGCTGCTGCTCCATGAGGATGCTCTGGATGAGAACCCCGGCCTGGTCACATTCGAGCGTGCCCATGTCCGGGTCGGGCCGCATCGCACCGTAGGTCCGGTACCAGATCTTCCCGTGACCGCCGAACCCGCCGAAGGCTAGGTCCGCCGCGTTTGTCTCGATCTCGCGGTCGAGGAGCCGCTCGAAATGGAGGCGCAGCGCGAGATGTTCCGCCGCATTGGTCCCCGCAAGGATCTTCCCGATCTCCATCTGCCGCTCGACACCGAAGACACCGTCGGGGATCTGAACGGCAAGCCGTTGGAGGACCTCCATCGCGTTGGCAAGGTCAGCGCTCATCTTGGCATCTCCTCTCCGGCTTTCGAACGCAGCATCATTATGAGCCCATTCTCATTCATACCAGTCCTGGAGCGCGTACAGCCTGAGACGCTGGATCTTCCGTATGTTGCTCAGCGATGCACTTGAATAGTAGAATGTCGCGGTCCCTTGCATGGAAAACGAGCTGTGGGCGCCGCCTGCCATAATCATGCCGCCGTACATATCCGCCGTCCCGGCGGCGTCAACGCTGATCGACACAACGTCGTTGTACGCGATCATGAGGCCGTAGAACTGGAAGGTCCCCGTGATTTTCACGTTGCCCTTGATGATGACGATGCCGTAGATGACATTGTTTCCGTTCAGCGTGACCGTGCTTCCTGTCCCATCACAGAAGACAATCGCGGGGTGGTCTCTCGTCCCGAAGTTACCGCCGGGGATATCGCCTGTGAATGTATAGTCCGCGTTGCCGATGAGGTCGTTGATGAAGCTCGTCGGTTGCGGGATGTCGCTCTGGATGCTCACCGGACTCGGGTTTCCAGTGATCTGGCTGAGGTAGGCGGCAGATTGAACGCTGTCGTAGCTCGAGTGGCAGATGATACCCGGCTTTCCGACGCCCACAAGGTTCCCGTTCATGTCGTAGTCGCGGCCGTCGACTGCATACCGATGCGGTGTTCCATTGATCGAGACGTCGACCGTGTCGGAGGCGAGTGAAACGGCCCCGGGTGCATCAGGGACTGGTTTAATAGTCTTGAAGAAGACGGTAGTAACAGTGTCGGCGGCGCGCCCGAACGAGGCCGACGACATGAGACGGACGGTGTCGGTGGCAATCTGGCTCATCGAGACGCTGTAGCGGCCGTTGAGGAGCGAAGCG
>PEWR01000097.1 GCA_002779395.1 Ignavibacteriales bacterium CG07_land_8_20_14_0_80_59_12 | reverse complement strand
GTGGACGTACTTCGATTTCTCCCCATTCTTCACGATGTCAGCAAATGCAAAGAAGTCGGTCCCCGTGTGGTTGAAGACGCCGTCGATGATCACCCTGATCCCGTTCCTGTGGCAGATACCCAGGAACTTGCTGAACAGCTCGTTCGTCCCGAACTCTGGGTCGATCGTCATGTAGTCGGAGGTGTGGTACTTGTGGTTCGTCGACGACTTGAAGACAGGATTCAAATAGATGGCATCGATACCGAGGTCCCTCAAATAGCCGATGTGGTCGATGATCCCCTGGATATCACCGCCGAAGTAGTTCGTCGTCGTCGGCTTCGCTCCCCAGGGCACGACACTCACCGGGTCGTTCGTCCGGTCGCCATTTGCAAACCTCTCCGGGAATATCTGGTAGAACACCGCATCCTTCACCCACGGCGGGACAGTGAGGCGCGATTCGGTTTGCGCGGCAACGGAATGCCCAAGAAGAAACGCGATGAGAATCGCCTGCACGGACGGGGGCAAGGTGTGAGGTCTGTCCATATCTCTTCTCCCTGCCGGGCCTTGAAACCGTAAGAAAAGGGCCGGGAGTTCCGCTCTCGCATCCCTCCCGACCCTCATTCAATGCTGACGCTCAACCGTCGCTAAGGCCGGTTGTTGCGCCTACTTCATGAGGAGCATCTTCTTCGTAGCGACGAATGACCCTGCCGTGATCCGGTAGAAGTACATTCCGCTTGCGAGGCGAGATGCGTCGAACCTCACTTTGTACATCCCGGCCTTCTGGAACCCGTGGAGGAGTGTCGCAATTTCCTCGCCAAGAAGGTTGTAGACCTTCAGGGTCACATCGCTGCTCGTCGGCAGGCCGAACTCGATGGTGGTCGAAGGGTTGAACGGGTTCGGGTAGTTCTGGTTGAGCGTGTACGTCGTCGGGATCACTTCAGCCTCCTCAACCGACGTAATGATCGGCTTGTTGAGGTCGAAGTTCCAGCCGACATAGTAGGGCGGATTGATGCTGCCGAAGTAAGATACGATGGTCGCCGTGGGCTGGCTGTCATCGATGTTCTCGATGTGGTTGTTCCCGTAGCCGCCAGCACCACCTTCGTTATCACCCGCCCAGATCCCGAACTTGAACTCCTTGCCGACAGTCGTGCTGTCCTTCTTGTACTGAACCTGGAGGGTGTATATCGAATCGTGCGCATGCGCATCACCGTGCGTTCCGTCATCGTACATCTTCTTCGTCAGGTTCAACTCAAGACCCGATCCCCAGTCGCTGTTCGGTGGATTGCCCCATCCGCCGACCGCCGGACCGTTCATCCAGACACCACGTATCAAGATGCTGTCAGGGTTTGTGACGTTGCGGTTCCCCTGGATGTCGTTCAGAACCCTGCCCGCTTTCACCGTGAAGATTGCCGGACGGACGTCGCATGTGTAGGTCACAAGGACGTCGCGCGACAACTTCTGCATGTTCTGGAACCGGGGCTGACGCCGCGGAACAATGTTGCTGGTCGACGTGTCGAGCACCGTCAGCGTCCCGCCCGCGAGATTCACCCGCCGCCGCTCCGCACGCGAAACAGGATCACCCGTCCAGCTGAAATCGTAGTACACCTCACGGTACTCCTGACCACCCTTCACAAGATAGTACTGGTAGTCCATGTCGTTGCCGATGATGCCCACGATGGTGTCCGTCACAGCGTAGATATTGCCGGTCAGACCCTGTTTCGCAAGCATCTTCGTCCGCAATTCCTTCGCCGTCGTATAGTAACCGGTTCTCACCTGGACTGTATCACCCGGTGTGTAGCCACGAAGCCGAATCGCGGTCGAAAGGTCCGCCTTGAATGTGATGACGACGGTGTCCTTGTTGGCAACTTTCCTCGGCGCAATGTTCGACCACCACGCCCAGTAGAGTGTCGTGTCTATGCTCGGCACAAACCTGCGGTTGTCGATACCCTCCCATGAAACGACATTCGCATCGAGACGGTTCGCATCAAGAACAACGAACTTGTATTCGACCGCCGCGCCCACCACCGACCCCGGGAAGCGGGCAACACCCGACCAGAAGTTCGTCCCGTCGTACTGCTGGCTGCCGCCGTTGCCGTGCTGGGTCTCGCGCTTCAGGACGACGCTTTTCCCCCAGTCGAGCGGCGCTGTGCCGCCGCGAACGCCCATGAACTGCGTGTTCTTCGAGAAGTTCTCGTTCGCCTGCATGTTGACGCGGAACCAGACGTCGATCGAATCGGAGGAGGTCACCCACGGCACGAAGTACTGGAGCTGCCGGTTGGGCGTTCCATTCACGAACTCGAGCGGGAGCGTCGTGTCACTTGCGCTGACAATGACCTGCCGGTTCCCACCTGGGTCAATGTCCTGCTCCCATCCCTTGTGCTCGTTCTCGCCAGTGTAGCCAACCGCGTTCGTGAAGAACTTGAACGGAACGGTATCACCCGGCGTGAACTTCCCCGTCACCTTCCAGTAGTCGCCCCCGATGTTCTGGGCGAGGAGCGGTGAGTCTCCGCCCCATGTCAGAGGCGCCTTCCCGCCGCGCACCTGAACCGCCGAGGTCGCACCGAGCGTGTCGGGTACCGCCGCCGTGTTGAGGAGGAACGTCACAAAGCCGACATTCATGTCGAAGGCGGCGAGGTAGTTATTCGTGACGAGTGCGTAGAGACGCTTGCGCACCGGATCGTAGAACGTGCGACCCGTGGCGTTGAGGTTCGCATTGCCGGTGACGGAGTCTGTGATGGCAACGAGCGATGCATTCGCGACGCCGTTCGAGATATCGACAATGGCAAACCGGTAGTAGGCAGGCGCGTCGCCGATAAGGGAGGCGACGAACTGCTTCGGACCGCGCGTGAAGTAGTCGACGCTGGCCGCTTTCGCCGGCAGGACACTTGCCGGGACCTCCCCGACAAGCGCTTTCGTCGTGGTGTTCCACTCGCCGAGGAGGACACCAGCGTTGTTGCCGAAAATGTTCCCGAGGCCGTCAGAGGCGAGCCCGAGGCCGGCGCGGCTCGAGCCGACAGCACCCACGCTCACCGAATCGGTCCGCGAGAATGTCAGGCCATCGGCCGTCGTGAAGATCATCACCCACTCGTTGCCTGTTCCGCTCGCGTAGATCTTCGTGCTCGTTCCGGAGCCGACCACGTCGAACGCATCGCCGTAGCGCTTCGTCGACGTGCCCGCATGCGGGATCCTCCCCTGGAACGCGACGGTCGGGACGGCCGATTCGTTCGCCCAGCGATAGATCTTGAAATCCGCGGCGGCCGCATCCGTGACCAGGTCGCAGGCATAGATGGCGCTGTCGGCGGCGGCATCAAGGCGGCTCAACGTGTGGGTCCCGCCGCTCACGATGGAGACGTTCAGCTTCCCGAGGCTGTCCCCCGTCGCCGGGCTCAGGATGTAGATGTTCGCGGCCAGCGCCCGCGAGGTGACATAGATATGGTCTGACGTGCTGCTGTACGTCATCCCCCGGCATTGGTCGGCCGAGGTGAGGAGCCAGGAATTGGTCCCCGCTTTGATCGACCATATCGGCGTGAGCTTCGACTGCGCGAATGCAGCGGTCATTACGAGGAGCGCCGCCATCGCGATGAGAGCAATCCGAACTGTTGTTCGCATTTGTGGTACCTCCTTTCACTGTGATGGAGTCAAGCGTTTACTACGTGATGCTTTTGTTCATGACTTGCTTCAAGGAACCATTCCCCCGGGAGGTCCACCTCCTTTCTGAAACCAACTGCATCAAAACTTCAATCCCACGGAAAATCTCTGGATGTTACCGAGGACGCCGCAGCTTTGATAGGAGTAGTCGATTCGCGCGGTAAGGCTGCTCGTGAGGACGTACTGTAGTCCGACGCCGAGCGTGAGCTCTCCCTGGCGATCCGCCTGAAATAGGCCTTTGTAGCCGGCCCGGACCGCGACAAGACCGCGCCACGCCTCCTCATCGTCTTAGTGTGGCACGCAGCACTGTTCAGGGTTGGGTTTCCAATCACCTCCCTCCTTCCACGGTCAATTGCTCGTTAGTTTGGTGTATGTCGGGTACTATGGCAAAGGAACAGATTCCGGCTTCCATTCGGGCACCCAATCAAGGAGACGCTCGACGAAGGGGACAGCGATAGTCCGACCGCCGAACCCCAGATACCGGTATGTCATCATCGGGACTGAAGAGACCTTGAGCGAATCGAGCAAACGCTCGTTGATCATGATCTCGAATCTCTTCGACAGCTTTCCCAGCGCTGCAGTCACCAACTTGTGCTCCTTCGCCTTGATGACCGCCGCGCGGATTTCGGAACGCATTCCTTCAAAGCTTCGCACTTCGCGCGTCGGGGGCATCCTCTTCCCAATCACCTCGAAGATGGAATACCCCTCGGGGATTTGAAGCGGGCCGTATCGCTCCCCTACCTTCAGCTTCGCGGCGACAGCACCGATGTCGCCGAGCGCATGCACTGGGAAGAAACCGAACTCACCTCCTTTCCTGGCTGCCCACGTACGCTCCGAGTACTTCCTCGCCAACGCCTCGAAGGCCTCTCCCGCATCCAGCCGCACCATCACCTCGTCTACCGACTGCAGATTATCGAGGAGGACTTCCCGGATGTTGATCTCGACAGGAGACTCAAGCTCTTCCCTATACTTCTGATAGTGCGCCTTCATCTCGTCTTCGGATGCGTCGATAGTATCCCGGACCCGCTCCTTCAGGATGTTCGCAAGGGTATTGTCCTCCCACATTGCCATGTCCTCGCGAACACTCGGGTCGTACTGGAGTTGTCTCCGGTATCCCTCTCTCGTAAGATAGGAATGGCGAATGAGGAGGGTGATTGTCCCATCAATTCCATTCCTCACTGCCCGCATCGAGCTGTCGGGGACGGAGAAGTTGTCGTCATAAAGAAGCTTCACGAATCGTCCCACGGTCCACACGGAGTCGTT
>PEWR01000130.1 GCA_002779395.1 Ignavibacteriales bacterium CG07_land_8_20_14_0_80_59_12 | reverse complement strand
CTCGTATGGTTCGCCCGAACGACGCGAACGAGACTGTTCCACGGAAAGGTTGGAACGGCGGCGGAAAACCCTGACAACACAGGTCGGAGATCTGTTTTCAAACAGCATGCCAAGCAGACATTCATTATATAGATCTCTCGGTTTCGCTCAAAGTCGGACTCTTGGAATTCCCAGATCTGCCACTCATTTCCCCTTTTTAGGAAACCCCTCCCCATAATCTCGGCAAAATTGTCATCTTGTGGAGGTCTTGGCATGGCAGACTTCATGCTTATATACTCATATAGTCAAACAATCATAAGGAATGACGTAATGAAGACCACAGCCTCCGACCTCAAGAGCGAAATCCTTGAGGCCCTCGCGCATCCAAACCGTATTCGCATCCTGGAATTGCTCCGGCGCGGGCCGCAATGCAATTGTGAGCTGTCACCTCTACTTGGACTTGAACAGTCCAACCTCTCGCGGCATCTCAAAATCCTCCTGCAGGCGGGCATCCTTGTATCCTGGAAGGAGGGTCTGCGCGTGAATTTCAAGGTCACCGACGACCGCGTCTTCAAGATTCTCGACATTGCCGCCGCTGTTGCACGGAGGGACGTGGCGCGGCGCGCAGAGGCGTTACAGGAAGCATAACTACCGACAGAGGAGGAACGTAATGGTTATCAAAGTACTCGGCCCTGGCTGTGCGAACTGCAAGACATTAGAGCGGAGAACGCAAGAGGCTGTGTCCGCACTTCAGGTGGAGGCGTCGATTGAAAAGGTCACGGACCTCTACGGCATCGTCGCCTACGGGGTAATGCGCACCCCTGCACTGGTAATCGATGAAAACCTGGTCTCAGAGGGCCGTGTCCCGACCGTGGACCACATCAAGGTCCTCATTCAGGCGTCACGGACGATGGGAGCGGCCCGATGAAAGAGTGGACGAAATTCGCCCTGCTGGTCGCTGCCTTCCTCATCTTCTACTTCGCGCCGATCAATGCGCCAGTCGTTACCGACTCGCTCATGGCCGGACTTACGCTTCTCCAGGAGTACGCCCGGCTCCATGTCCTTACGTGTCTGGTTCCGGCGTTTTTCATCGCAGGGGCCATTGCCGTGTATGTCAAGAAGGACGCCGTCCTGAAGCTTCTCGGCCCCACAACGAAGAAGTACATCGCCTATCCCATTGCCAGCATCTCCGGCGGAATCCTGGCCGTTTGCTCCTGCACGATCCTCCCCTTGTTCACAGGCATCTACAAGAGGGGGGCTGGCATCGGCCCGGCCGTGGCGTTCCTGTTTACGGGGCCGGCAATCAATGTGACGGCCATCCTTCTGACCGGCAATGTTCTGGGCTGGGATTTCGCCGTGGGGAGGCTTGTGGCCGCGATGATCATTTCGGTGATCGCAGGACTCATCATGGCCGCCGTCTTCCGGGGTCATGACCGGAAGAACACCGAGACCGGCTTCGCGACTGGAATGCAAGGGGATCTTCCATATTCCAATGCGACGGTTATTGTCTTCCTCCTTCTCCAGCTCGGGGTTCTCATCGGTTTCGGGTTGTCGATCGAGCCCTTGCTGAAGGGCTTCCTCCTCTCGGCCTTTCTTGCCGGCATTGCCGGGATCGTCATCTTTGTCTACCAGCGCGAAGATAACCTCGAATGGATCCGCGAAACCTGGGATCTCGTCAAGAAAATCCTTCCCTACCTTTTCGCGGGCGTTTTCGTGGCGGGGATTATCGAGGTGGTCATCCCCCGAGAGTTCGTTGTGGGATTGGTGGGAGAAAACAGCGTCCTGTCGAACCTCGTCGCCTCCACCTTCGGTGCATTTATGTACTTTGCCACGCTTACGGAGGTCCCGATCATTCAGAAGCTGATGGGCCTCGGCATGGGTCGCGGACCGGCCCTGACGCTCTTCCTGACCGGGAACAGCCTGAGCCTCCCCAGCATGATCGTGCTCTTCAAAATCATGGGCAAGAGGCAGGCTTCCGTCTACATTGTGACGATCGTTCTCTTCTCGACGGCAGCAGGATGGTTGTTTGGGAAATATTTCTAGGCGCCTCCCATGAAAACTGTCCTTGTGCTCGGAACTGGGTATTCAAAGTGTAAGGTCCTTGAACAGCGGCTGCTTGCGTTGAAGCAGGAGCATGGACTGGAATTCGACCTGGCGAAGGTCACGGATCTTGAGTCGATCCTCTCTCATGGCATCATGATGACCCCGGGGCTTGTGATCGACGGGAAGGTGCGGAGCGTTGGAACAGTCCCACGGGATGCGCAACTCATACAATGGCTAAAGGAAGATCTCCAATGACACGGCACAACCTTTTTCTTGCAATTCTTTGCAGCCTGTCCTTTCTCCTACCGGCCGGTTCTGCAATTGGACAGTCGGCGCCAGCCAAAAAGCAGGCAAAATCGGATCAACATCCCGCTGCGCCGCTGATCACCTTCATCGAGTTGGGGTCCGTCAACTGCATTCCCTGCCGGCAAATGCAGCCCGTGATGGCCTCAATCGGAAAGAAATACGAGGAGCAAATCAAGGTGGTATTCTATGATGTCTGGAAGCCGGAGACCCGCCACTACGCCAACACCTATGGCATCCGCGTCATTCCTACACAGGTCTTCCTCAATCAGGGAGGAAAGGAAATCTACCGGCACGAGGGGTTCTTTCCCGAGGCAGAGATCGACAAGCTTCTCCAGAAGCATGGATTGAAACTCCGAAGCGGAGGATAGCCCCATGCTGGATGCTCTATTCACCTGGCTCACCACAGCAATGAGCGAGCAGTTCGAAATCGCTCTCGTTGCCGCTCTGGGATGGGGCGTCATCAGCATCATTCTCAGTCCCTGTCACCTCTCCAGCATTCCCCTCGTCATCGGGTACATCAGCAGTCAGGGGACCGAGGGCATGAAGCGCTCGTACTGGCTCTCCTTCGTGTTTGGCATCGGCATTCTCATTACGATCGGATTGATCGGAGCAATCACCGCTTCTGCAGGTCGGATGATGGGCGATGTTGGCGTGTGGGGCAACATCATCGTCGCTGGAGTGTTTTTCGTTGTTGGCCTCTACCTCATGGATATCATCCGTCTTTCATGGGGTGGGATTGTCCTACGCTCGTCGTTGGCCCGCGGCTGGAAAGGTGCGCTGTTGTTAGGCCTCATCTTCGGCATCGGTCTTGGACCCTGCACATTTGCGTACATGGCGCCTGTGCTTGGCGTGGTGTTCACCCATGCAACAACAAATGTGCTGCAGTCATTCTCTCTCATTGCGGCCTTTGGCTTGGGACATTGTGCCGTCATTGTAGGAGCCGGTGGATCCGTGGGAGCGGTGCAGAAGTATCTCAACTGGACGGAACAGTCGAAAGGCGCCACATACATGAAGCGCTTTGCGGGCGTGCTCGTCGTCTTGGCGGGGGTGTACTACATCTACACGGCCTTTTGAGATCAGCGTGCGGGAGCAGGTATGCTGAACAGCCTGCCAATACTTGTGTCACTCTCTGTCCTCCGGACTGGTGCTGACGCCGCCTATGCAGAATCAGACATTTACACCGCCAAACAACAGACGGCAGCCATTACCAGCATCCTCCGCCGGGGAAGTACACCTGACCGCAGCGTGGTCGATAGTCTCGAGAATGCGCAGGAGTATGACTCAATTCGAACAAGAGAAACGACACAACAATGAGAAAGGCAATCTTGATATGTACATGCAGGTTTGCCTGTCCAAGCATGAAAGACATCAACTTTGGCGAGCTTGCTGAGCGGATTCGATGGAACTTCCTCATGATTACATGCTGCTCCATCCCCGTTTGTGCGAAGAGAATGGAGAAAATCTCATGGCTGATCTGCTCAAGGACGGGGTCGCCTACATCACCCCGGCATGCAAGGAAGAGAAGCAGAAGAAGCTTCTGCGCGATGGCTTCCAACGCGCCAACGTGCAAATGGATAGCAACCGGAAACCCGTGACGATAAGGGATGTCACGGCGGGAACTATTCATTGTTAGAGAGGATGGTACACCACCATGAAGATTCAGATAGTTGGACCGAAAGAGGATCCGGCATTCAAGGATTTGCGGGATGTTTTTCTGCAAGCAATTGACGAATTGCAGGTCGAAGCGACCGTAGACCTCGTGA
>PEWR01000068.1:3124-15138 GCA_002779395.1 Ignavibacteriales bacterium CG07_land_8_20_14_0_80_59_12 | reverse complement strand
TCACGGTACCCCGGGAGAGACTCCGAGGCCGGGACGAGCGCGTTCATGACAGTGTCCCCGACGCTCGAATCGTGAACATCCTTGATGCCTGCGATGAGGTATCCGACGTCACCCGCCTTGATGATTTTCGTCCGGACGCGGGTAAGCTCGAGGACACCGACCTCCTCCGCCCGGAATGTCTTCTTCGTGTTGTAGAAGAGGAGCTCGTTCCCCTCCTGAAGCGTCCCCCCGAAAACCCGGAGGTAGACCACGACGCCGCGGTAGGGGTCGAAGATTGAGTCGAAGATGAGGGCGCGGAGCGGTTCCTCGTCCGATCCCTTCGGTTGAGGGATCCGCTGAACGACCGCCTCGAGGATCTCATCGATGCCGATCTTCGCCTTCGCGCTCGCGAGGATGATCTCATCCTCACGACAGCCAATGAGGTCGATGATCTGCTCTCTCACGGCCGGGACCATCGCGCCGGGGAGATCGATCTTGTTGATGACGGGAACGATCTCGAGCCCGGCATCGACAGCCAGGTACGCGTTGCTCACGGTCTGCGCCTCGACCCCCTGGGATGCGTCGACGACAAGGATCGCACCTTCGCATGCGGCAAGGGAGCGGGAGACTTCGTACGAGAAGTCGACGTGCCCCGGGGTGTCGATGAGGTTCAGCGTGTACTCCCTGTCGTCCCGGGCATGGTACCGCATCTGGATCGCATGCGACTTGATTGTGATCCCGCGCTCCCGCTCGAGGGGCATGTCATCGAGGATCTGGTCCACCATCTGCCGTTCGGAAACGGTGCCGGTGACTTCGAGAAGCCGGTCGGCGATCGTGGACTTGCCGTGATCGATGTGCGCAATGATGCAGAAGTTGCGGATTCTATCCATTCACCAGCCGGTACGAGAGAGCGCTTTGCGTGAACGCGGAAGGCGGCCCCACGCCGCCGCGGAGGCAGGACGATGGGGGAAGACCAGGAGGAGCGGATCGGTTGCCGTCGACACAGCCGCCGGCCGACTCAACTGTTCATCATCTTCAGGAATTCCTTGTTGGACTTCGTCCCCCGCATTTTATCGAGGGTGAAATCCATCGCCTCGATGGTGCTGAGGTCGCTCAAGATCTTCCGGAGAATCCAGACCCGATTAAGCTCTTCGGGATCCATCAGGAGCTCTTCGTGACGGGTACCGGAGCGGTTGACGTCAATGGCAGGGAAGACGCGGCGGTCGGAAAGCTTGCGGTCGAGGACGACCTCCATGTTGCCGGTGCCCTTGAACTCTTCGAAGATCACCTCGTCCATCCGGCTGCCGGTCTCAATGAGGGCGGTGGCGATGATGGTGAAGCTTCCCCCCTCCTCAACGTTTCGCGCGGCGCCGAAGAAGCGCTTCGGCCGATGGAGCGCGTTTGCGTCGACGCCGCCCGAAAGGATCTTGCCGCTGTGCGGGATCACCGTGTTATGGGCGCGGGCGAGGCGCGTGATGCTGTCGAGAAGGATGACGACATCCTTCTTGGCTTCGACGAGCCGCTTTGCCTTCTCCAGGACCATCTCTGCAACCTGGACGTGCCGCTCGGGGGGCTCGTCGAATGTCGAGCTGATCACCTCGGCGTTCACCGAGCGCTTCATGTCAGTCACTTCCTCCGGGCGCTCGTCGATGAGAAGGACGATGAGCTTCACCTCCGGATGGTTCCGCGTGATGCCCGCGGCGATCTTCTGGAGGAGGATCGTCTTGCCTGCTTTCGGCGGGGAGACGATCATGCCGCGCTGCCCCATACCGATCGGTGAGAGGAGGTCCATGATCCTCATCGAGTACTCGCCGGGCGCGGTTTCAAGCCTGAGGCGCTTCGTCGGATAGAGCGGCGTCAGGTTGTCAAAGAGAATCCTCTCCCGCATGAGATCCGGGTCGACATCGTTCACCGCTTCGACGCGAAGAAGTGCGAAGAAGCGTTCCCCCTCCTTCGGCGGACGAACCTGTCCGCTGACGGAGTCCCCTTTGCGGAGGCTGAACTTCTTGATCTGCGAAGGGGAGACGTAGATGTCGTCCGGCGATGGAAGGTAGTTATAGTCCACGGACCGGAGGAACCCGTACCCGTCGGGGAGGACTTCAAGAACCCCCTTGCTGAACCGGAGACCGTCCTTTTCAGTCTGAGCCTCGAGGATCTTGAAGATAAGTTCCTGCTTGCGCAAGTCGCTGTACCCGGTAATACCGAGTTCCTGCGCGATCTTGTTGAGCTCCGCGATCTTTCTAGATTGGAGCTCAGCAATGTCCATTGGCATGAAACATTCGTCCTATGCTGTGAAGTTGAAACGTAGATGAGCTGGCTCTTTGCACATGTGGGCACCTGCCAGCGGCCAAGACGTGACGAACCCCGCCGATCATTGGCCGGCTGCAAGAGAACGTGCGTCGATGAGTATCAAAAGGTACGCGGAGACTGCCGGGGAGCTTTGCACGAAACAGAAAGCCTGTCGCGTTCGGCTTCCTCTGGTTCCATGGTCCATCGCAAATATAGAACATCCCCGGTACATAGTCAAGTTTCCCACATTCGTTCCAGCACCGGGATTGCCTCGCCCACCACGTAGTGCGAGCCGGTGACAACAAGGAGCCCGTCGGGGGGAAGATCAGCCGTCGCATTGCGGGTTCCCGCCGCGACGCTCGCAGCCTCCTCACTCTCAACGCCCCATTCCCGCGCCAATTCGGCAACGACGGAGGCAGGAAGCGAGCGCTCAGTCTTCGCTGCGACGGCGACGAGAGACCCGAACGAGTGCGCGAACAACGGAATCATGGACCCATAGTCCTTGTCCTTCATGACGCCGAAGACAAGCAAACGCTTCTTTGGCGGGAACCCGAGCTCATCGAGCGATGCAATGAGCGTGTGTATGGCGTCAGGGTTGTGAGCCACATCGATGATGACACCCGCTCCGTTCGCCAGCCTGTGATGCTCAAAGCGCCCTCTGAGTCCGGTGAGCAGCGCCGCCTCCCTGACACCACGGTACACAGCAGCGCGGCTGAACTTCAGTCGCGTCCCGGCAGGAGTAGCCCTCCCGTCCAACAACTCGACCGCGCGGACCGCCAGTGCCGTGTTCCCCCTCTGGAATCCGCCGCGGAGGCCGGACCGCAGCCCGCGGTACTCCGCCGCGACCGTCCCCAGATCAAAAACCGTCTCGCAGCAGCTCCTTCTCTTTCTGTCCGGCCGTGTCGCGCGAAGAACCACTTCTTCCCTCACGCAGTGGAACTCCGAGCCGCGGGAGCGCGCGATCCGTTCGAGCTCACGCTCTGCTCCTCCGGGAGAATCTCCAATGAGGACAGGGACACTAGGCTTGATAATCCCGCCTTTCTCCCTCGCAATGGATCTCAGATCGCCCCCAAGCATGTCGGTGTGATCAAGGGCGATGTGCGTGATCACGCTGAGAGCCGGCGAGACGACGTTCGTCGCGTCGAGCCTTCCACCGAGGCCGGTCTCGACCACGGCGATGTCGACCTCCTCCTCGGCAAAATACCGGAATGCAACGATCGTTGCCGCCTCAAAGAAGGTCGCCTTCAGCACACGGACGGCAGGCTTGACTTCCGCGACGCAGCGGCTCAGCCTTCGAGCCGGGATGGGAGCCCCATTCACCCGGATCCTCTCGCGGAAATCGACGAGGTGCGGAGACGTGTAGAGACCCACGCGGTATCCGGCCGCCTGTGCAATCGCGGCAATCACGCTGGAGGTCGAGCCCTTGCCGTTGGTCCCGGCTACATGGACCACCGCGTAGCGCTTCTGCGGCTCGCCCCAGAGGGCGCAGAGCCTGGCAATGTTCTTCAGGCCGAGTTTGATCCCGAACCGCTCAAGGGAGAAAAGAAAATCACACGCGTCCCGGTATCTCATGTGCGGAAGGAACCTCGCTGCGGGCTGTACGCAATTAGGCGATGTATGCTCCCGTTTCCGGAGAGATCGGGGAGCCTCGATGGAAACGCGGGAGTGCTACGTCTGAAGCCGGGGAGGCGCCGGGATCTGCAGGCTCCCGACGAGAGCTTCCACGGAGGCGATCCCGTTTCGTTCGCAGTACGAAGCGATCCCACCGGCGATACAGGCTGCCGCGTTCGGCTCGGCGAAGCTTGCCGTCCCGACCTGGACGGCCGCCGCACCGACGATGATAAACTCAAGCGCGTCATCAGCCGTGGTGATGCCGCCGATTCCAATGACAGGGATCTTCACCGCCATCGTGCACTCCCTCACTTTCGCAAGCGCTACAGGCTTGATCGCGGGTCCGGAGAGACCGCCCGTCACCGTGCCCAGGCGCGATGTTCGATCGGCGCGGTTGACACTCATTCCGACGAGCGTGTTGATTGCCGATACTGCATCTGCACCCCCTGCTTCTGCAGCGCGGGCCGTTTCGCCGATCCGCGTGACGTTCGGGGTCAGTTTGACGATGATGGGGCGCCGTGTCCGCTCGCGTGCACTCTTCGTGATTGTCTCCACGGCATGCGGATCTGTCCCGAACTCGAGCCCTCCCTCCTTCACGTTCGGGCATGAAACATTGAGTTCATAGGCGGCGATTCCCTCCCCCTCCTCGAGCCGCGAAAGCACCTCGACGTATTCGCCAAACGTGGAGCCTGCAATGTTGACGATGATCTTCGTGCCGAGCTCCAAGAGGCCGGGGAGTCTCTCCAGGAACCGCTCCACGCCGATATTCGCAAGCCCGATCGAGTTGAGCATCCCCCCGGCAGTCTCAACGATGCGGCGCGGCCGGTTGCCGGTCCGGGGCTTCAGCGTAATCGACTTCGTGACGATCCCGCCTAATTTGCCGACCTCCGATAGATCAAGAACTTCATCGCCGTAGCCGAAGGTTCCCGATGCGACGAATACGCGGTTTTGAAACCGGACGCCACCGAGTGTGAAAGTCTGGTCGACCATCCTCAAAGCACGATTGCTGATGCATCAAACACGGGGCCGTCCTTGCAGGCGAGGAGATACGCATCCGAACCCGCCGCACCAACAACACATCCCTGACAGATGCCGATCCCGCACGCCATCTCGCGTTCGACCGAGACCCATGCTCTGATGCCGCGGGAGGCGACCGCGTGCTGGAGGGCCCTTAGCATGGGGGTCGGCCCGCACGCATACACGCGCATGCGCTCGATCCTCTCCGGAACCGCGTCCGCAAACGACGCGAAGAGCGGAACGACCTTCCCCTGCTCGCCGGCCGAGCCGTCTTCGGTCGCCACTGAAATCCGTTCTGCAGGGAGATCCTGACGGAAGAGCTGGTCCTTTGTCCGTCCACCGAGGAAGATCCGCGGCGTACGTCCGACCTCCCGAAGCCGTTGGACAAGGAACGGGAAAGGGGCGATCCCGAAACCGCCCGCGACAACGACGTCGTCGACGACGTCCCCATCGGAACCGTCAATCGGGAAGCCGTTCCCGAGTGGTCCGATGATGTCAATGCTGCCTCCGGGAATGAGCTGTGCAAGCGCGCGGCTCCCGGGACCGACGATGGCGACGAGGATCTCTATCACATCGCCGATCCGACGGTAGATGCTCATCGGCCTTCGCCAGAGGACACCGGGGACTTTCAGCTCGACGAATTGACCCGGGATGGCTGACGCAGCAATCTCAGCCGCTTCAAGTCCGATGATGACTGCCTGTGAGTTAAGCACCTGCCGCCGTACGGCTCGCGCGGTCAGCTGGAATCTGGGCATGCAGTTGAATGCGGATGGTGTTACTCTATGTCCGGCCTCGGGGCCGGTTTGGTTGTGTCGGGCACGGTCTGTGGGAGGCGTCCGCGGCCGGGCCTCCTTGGTATCTCATCATTCGGGGGGATGGGCGGCGGCGGCGCGCCGGTGGCAGATGGTGACATCGCGCCGGGTACGGGCGAGGGAATCTGCACAGCAGGCGCCGCTCCACTCTGTATCGGGGGAGGAGTCGGTCGCTTCCTTGTCGTGTCTGCCGCTGCCTTCTCTCTCTCCTTTGCCTCGATCTCCGCAAGCCAGGGTTTCACCGCACTCGCGTACACAGACTGGGGATACTCTACGGTGACTCGCCGGTAGTTTGCGACGGCGCTGTCGGGCATGTTGAGCGTGCGTTCGTAAACCCATCCGATGGCGAACACAGCCTTTGCAGAGTAGGGGGATTTCGGAAAGCTCTGAGGGATTTTGCGAAACACGTTCAACGCACTGTCCGGCTTGCTGTCCTGGAGAAAGAGCTCCCCAAGCCGGTACTCCACCTCTGCGCTGTCCTTCGTGAGAGCAGTGAGAGGAAGTCCACGCGCTTTTCTCACTTCGTTTGCATACGCCGATGCCGGGAAGTCGTCCAGGATACGGTTGTAGAGCGAGTCACGCGCAGTCGTGTCCGATCGCACCGAATCCATCTTCATCCCCCCAAGGACAAAGAGCGCTTGAGGTGAGAAGTCGGCCTTCGGGCCGTCGACGAGCGCCAACTCAAAGTAGCGCTCTGCAGAGTCGCTCTTCGCAAAATCTATGTAGAATAGTGTTGCAAGCTCAAACTCAACCTTCGCTCTCACGGTACGCAGGCTGTCGAGGGGAAGGAGCTCCGGCCGCTTGTGCGGCGCGCCGGCGGACGGAAGAGAATCGCGTCCGCCCACGGCGGACGGAAGAGAATCGCGTCTGCCCACGGCGGAGGGAAGCATCACGGCTCGGGTTGAGTCCGGCTTCGCTTGAGACAGGCGTGTGCTGTCATGTGGAGCGAGACTTGAATCCCGCTTTGCCCCAGCAACGGCAGTGCTGTCGTACCCAAGCGAGTCCAGGCGGCTTTGACCGCGAAGAATCGCAAGTGAATCGACCGCAAGTGAGTCCCCCGACGCCGCCCGGGCGTGTAGGGTATCCTGCCGTGCGATGACGCTGTCCATTTTGAGGAGCTGCAGCTGAAGCGACAGGTACTTCCGCAGCAGGTTTGCCCTCCGTGCCGCATCAATGTTCGTGACTGCCTTCGGCGACTGCACGGCCGATTTGTCATATGCCAGGGCTGCACGCGAGTAGTCGCGGAGGGAATCCTCGTAGATTCGGCCGAGCTGGTAATACGCAAGGGCCGCGACTTCGGTTCTCGCGTACGTCGTGTCGATTCGTGTGTACTCCGATGTCGCTTGAACGCGCTTCCCCTGCCACAGGAGGACGTTTGCCCGCTCGAGCTCGACGCGCGGCTTCTGCTCCTTGAAGAGGCTGTTTCCGCTCAGTTCGTCGAGAGCTTTGTACGAGCTCTCATATTCGCCGACGCGGGCAAGTGCAGAGGCCAGCCGCAGGCGCGTCTCAAACTCGATCTCAAATATGGGCTTCCCATCGAGAACCGCCCGGTACGCCGCGATGGCGCCGGGCCAATTCCCCTGTCTTTCCTCGAGGAGCGCGTACTGGTAAGCGAAGCGCGACATCCACTGCCGATCCCTCGAAAGCTCAAGGCTCTTCTCGTAGTTCGCCGCTGCCCCCTTCAGGTCGTCCTGGGCTCGCGCGATGTAGCCGAGCGCCCCACATGCCTCCGACGCAATCTCCGGCGCGGACGATGAAGATTCCTCGGCGAGTTTTTGAAGGATGGCGACAGCCTCTCCCGGCCTCCGGTCCCGAAAGAGCGTTCGACCAAGCCAGAGCTTCGCTTCGGGGACGAGGTCGCTCTCAGGAAGCGTGGCAATAAGCTCGCCGAACTTCCTCTGGGCCTTCATGAAGTCCTCCTGGTAATAGTAGGACTTCCCGACCATGAGGAGGGCGTCACCGACGTAGGAACCGGCGGGGTGCGCTTCGAGGAGCTTTGAGCACTTCTCGATGACCGGGACGAACTTCTGCTTCCCGCTTGGCGCGAGGTAGAGCGTATCAAGAGGATCATTGAGAGGCGTCTTCGTCTGCGCGGCATCGACATCCTTCATCGCATCGTCATATGCACGTTC
This sequence comes from Ignavibacteriales bacterium CG07_land_8_20_14_0_80_59_12, assembly GCA_002779395.1. Classification (GTDB taxonomy): domain Bacteria; phylum Bacteroidota; class Ignavibacteria; order 0-14-0-80-59-12; family 0-14-0-80-59-12; genus 0-14-0-80-59-12. The sequence continues at coordinate 7,298 of PEWR01000068.1, read as the reverse complement.
GGCATTATAGAATGTATTGAAATACGACACCGCGTCTTCGTACTGTCGGCCGAAAAACTTCCCGACCGGCGTGCTGCAGGAGGAGAAAAGGAAAATGACAGCTGAGACGGAGGCGAGAAGAGTGAAGTATCGTCGGATTCTCATGCGTCGAGGATTCTAAACTCACATCAAGTTAGCACCCGCGCGAGATAAAAGCAATGAGCCGGGCGAGTGCGGATTCCCCCGCTTTAAACCTTCTTTCGCTGCCTTTGTCAAACTACATGAAAACCAAACAGGCACAAGATACTCACTGTCAGCCACTAACCGAGAGGAGAACACACAATGAACGCAAAGCGATTTCTCGCTGTCGCCCTTGCCGCGGCGCTCGTAACGGGTCTCAGCTTCGCTCAACCGCAGGGAGGTCCCGGTGGGCGAATGGCGCATGAGAGGGGGAAGATGCACGGAAATATGACGGGCCTCATGAAGAAGCTCAATCTCACTGACGACCAGCAGAAGCAGTTAAAGGATCTCCGCTTCGAATTCCAGAAGCAGCAGGTAGGCGAGGAGGCGAAGCTTCGCACCGCGCAGATCGAGCTTCGCGAGCTTCTCACCGCCGACAGCCCGGATCGGGCGGCGATTGCCAAGAAGGTCGATCAGCTGAGTGCCGTCCGCGCGGACGGCATCATGGCGAAGTTCGACCACTGGCAGGCGGTGAAGAAGATCCTCACACCCGAACAGCAGAAGATCTGGAAGGAGAGCCTTCAGGGGCATTTCCGCGGATTTCTCGGCGAAGGACCCGAAGGTGCAAAGATGAGGATAAAGATGAGGATGATGAAGCCGGTCCCGCCGCCCGAAGTGAAGTAGTAAACGCGTGGACAGAGGCCATACCAGCCTCCTGCCAGCGAACAGAGAATCCCGGTGTGAAGAACATCGGGATTCTTCTTTTTCTCAGTACCCGCGCTCGAAGTCGACGATGTTCGTGAGAGGCTGCCTGTCCATGTAGCGCCGGAGGTTCTCGAGAAACATGTCGACTGCAATGTCCCAATACTCAAGGACAAGGCCGCCGACGTGGGGTGTGATAAATACGTTCTCGGTATTCCAGAGAGGATGGTCCGCGGGAAGCGGCTCGACAGAGAAGACATCGAGCGCAGCTCCGGAAATCGTTCCTTCCTCGACCGCCTCAATGAGCGAGGCATCGTCGACGGTCCCTCCTCTCCCGACGTTAATGAAGAAGGGCCGTCGCTTCATCATGCGGAACCGGTCGCGGTTGAAGAGGCGAACCGTTTCGGGTGTCTCCGGAAGAACGTTCACGATGACGTCGGAGCGTGTCAGTGCTTCTTCGAGTGTCACAAGCTCAACGCCGTCCTCTGTAAGCTCCCCGCTGACCGTTCGGCGGACACCGATAACGTTCATCCCGAACGCGCGCGCGGTCACTCCGATCGAGCGTCCGATTGCTCCGTAGCCGAAGATCCCCATCGTCATTCCACGGAGGACGCGCGTATTTCGGAACGGACGCTTGTCCCACACGTGTCGCTGCTGCTGGGTACGGTAGACATGGAGCTGGCGGCTCCATTCGAGGAGGAAGCTGAAGACGAGCTCGGTCATCTGCGGGCCGTGCATCCCGCGGGAGGAGGTGAGGAGCGCACCCTTCTCCTTGAGAAGCGGGAGGTCGAGGTGGTTCACGCCCGCCGTGAAGACCTGGACCCACCGGAGGCGTGTTGCAGGGAGGATCTCCTCGCGCGACGGATCGCCGAAGATCACTTCCGCCCGCCCGAGAAGTTCTCCGGATCTCTTTGCTCCTATCGGTTCGTAGACGAGCTGGAAGTGTTCCTCCGCCGCGCCGCGGATTCTCTCGACAAGCGAGTCGGTGAAGCGATAGGTGACAAGGAGTGTCGGCAGCTCAGACATGCGTCCTCGTCAGTTTTCGGGCGACGGATCCCCGCTTCTCATGATGGCTTCGTGGATGGCGCGGGCCGCACGGCGGCCGTCTCCCATTGCGTCAATGACCGTCGCCTCGCCGCGGACGATGTCCCCTCCGGCGTAGATGCGGTCGCGCGATGTCTTTCCCGTCTCGGGATCCGCCTTGATCTGTCCCTTCGCGTTGATCTGGAGGCCGAGTGTTGTCTTGAGGACGAGAGGGTTTGAACCGTTGCCGATTGCGATGATCGCCGCATCGATGTCGAATGTGAACTCGCTCCCCGGGATCGGGACCGGCCTACGGCGCCCCGATGCATCCGGCGGTCCGAGCTCCATTCGCTGCAGCTCAACGCCCTTCAACCAGCCATCCTCACCAAGAAACTTCAGGGGACTCGCGAGGAGAACAAACTCGACCGCCTCGGCCTCGCCGTGTTCTATTTCTTCCTTCCGGGCGGGCATCTCAGCGCGGGAGCGCCGGTAGATAATGTAGACCTTATCAGTCATCGAGAGACGGCGTGCGGTACGCGCCGCGTCCATGGCGGTATTGCCAGCTCCGAAGACGGCGACGCGCTTCGCGAACGGGATGGGTGTATCCGTTTCCGGGAATCGGAAACCCTTCATGAGGTTGACGCGCGTAAGAAACTCGTTCGCCGAATAGACACCGTTGAGATTCTCCCCGGGGATGCCGAGGAAGTACGGGAGTCCAGCCCCTGTGCCGATGAACAACGCATCGTATCCCTCTTCGTCGAAGAGCTCGTCGACGGTCCGCGTCCTCCCGACAACGAAGTCCATCACTATTTCAACACCGAGCTGTCTCAGGTAGTTCACCTCCGACTCCACGATCGCCTTCGGGAGTCGGAACTCCGGGATTCCGTAGAAGAGGACACCGCCCGGCTTGTGGAGCGCCTCGAAGATCGTCACGGTGTGCCCTCTGAGCGCGAGTTCGCCTGCAGCCGCGAGTCCCGCCGGTCCCGCGCCGATCACTGCCACCTTCTTCCCCGTCGGCGCCGGGAGTTCGGGAATCCGGGTGAGTTCGTGCTCCCGTTCATAGTCGGCGGCAAATCGTTCCAGCCTCCCGATCGAGACCGGCGGATTCCTCTTGCCGATGATGCATACAGCTTCGCATTGATTTTCCTGCTGACATACACGTCCGCAGATCGCGGGAAGGGCGTTTGTCTCCTTGATCTTCCGCGCCGCTGCGGCAAAATCCCCTTCAGCGATGAGCTTGATGAACTGTGGGATTTGAATGGAAACCGGGCACCCGTCAACGCAGGGCTGAGCGGGACACTGGATGCATCGCTGCGCTTCCATCCGCGCCTGCTCTTCGGCATACCCCAGGGGAACCTCCTGGAAGTTCCGGGCGCGAACCTCCGGATCCTGCTCCGGCATTGGCTGCCGGGGAATCTGCATGCGCTCTTTGTTCGTGAGTTTCTTTGAGAAATCTATGGTCGATCCCACCGCACTCTCCTCCATCACGCTGTCTTTTCAAGAACGCCGGTCGCTCTGCACAATTCCCGGTACCTTTCGAGCGACAACGCCTCCTGCCTGTGGTACATCCTGAGGCGGCTGGTGAGAAGCTCGAAGTCCACAGCATGGGCGTCGAACTCCGGCCCGTCGACGCAGGCGAATTTCGTCTCGTTGTGGACAAGGACGCGGCACGCACCGCACATCCCCATCCCGTCCACCATGACCGGATTGAGGCTCACGAGCGTCCGTATGCCGAAGGCCTTCGTGAGATTGCTCACCGCCTTCATCATAGGAACGGGGCCTATGGCGACGACGAGGTCGATGACCTCCCCCTCATCCAGCATCTGCTTGAGAACAGTCGTCACAAAGCCCTTTGTCCCGTAGCTTCCATCATCCGTGGCGATGCGGACCTCGCTCGAGACACGGCGCATCTCGTCCTCGAGGAGGAGGAGCTCCTTTGTCCGTGAGCCGATGATCGAAACCGTCCGGTTGCCGATCTCGGTATGGGCGCGGACGATCGGATGGATCGCCGCGATGCCGAACCCGCCACCGACCGCGACGACGGTGCCGGTCTTTTCAACATCGCTCGGTAGGCCGAGCGGTCCCACCACATCGGCCAGGTAATCGCCCGCGTGCATCGTGCTGAGCTGGATCGTCGTCTTTCCCACTGCCTGGACGAAAATGGTGATCGTCCCCTTCAGGGGGTCCCAATCGGCGATGGTGATCGGAATGCGCTCACCATCCTCATCTATGCGAAGGATCACGAACTGTCCAGCCTTCGCCTTCCTCGCAACGGCCGGTGCGTAGACCA
>PEWR01000068.1:0-3096 GCA_002779395.1 Ignavibacteriales bacterium CG07_land_8_20_14_0_80_59_12 | reverse complement strand
GTCCTTCTCCACAATCGCAAACATCAGGCCGTTCCTTTCAAACGATCACGGTGAACCCTCCGCACTCCGTAGGACGGCACACAGAACGGGATTTTTGTTGATTTTGAAGATACAAGCTTGAAACACCAATTCCAAGGCACGCATGTTCGATGCTGTGAAACGCTCTCAGGAAGCGGCGGGAGGAGGGCCGAGGGACGAAAGGAATTGCCCTTTCGAAGGCTTAGAGATCGCCGCCGACGGGACGGAGGATCACCTCTTCGACGAGCGCCCGGTCGGGTTGGCGGTAAAGTGAAACAAGAAGACACCCGACGTCGTTTGGATGCATCATCCTGGCTGAGTACCGTTCGAGAACGCGATCACTCCAGAGGCCACTTGCCGTGGCCCCGGGATACACGTTTGTCACCTTGATGCCGTGCTCCCGTACCTCCTCACGAAGAACAGAGGCGAGGGCGGAGAGTCCGGCCTTCGAAGCGCTGTAGCCGCCGTTTTTCCGGAACCAAGTCCGTGCGGCAACCGAGGAGATCATAAAGATGTGACCTCTGTTTCCGCGGCTTGCGCCGGTCACCCATACAGCGGGAGATTTCCCGGAGTCTGCATTCATTCGAGTGTGTTCTTGATGAGCGACAGGAATTCCGAGCGCGTCCGGTCGGATTCCCTGAAGACGCCGAGCATTGAACTCGTCGTCGCGACCGAATTCTGCTTCTCCACGCCGCGCATGATCATGCAAAGGTGCCTCGCTTCCATGACGACGGCGACACCGTCCGGCTCAAGGACCTCCTGGATCGTGTCGGCGATCTGCTGCGTGAGCCGTTCCTGGACCTGAAGGCGCCGGGAGAAGAGCTCGACGATCCGCGGAAGCTTGCTCAGGCCGATGATCTTCCCGTTCGGGATGTACGCGATGTGTGCCCTGCCGTAGAATGGGAGAAGGTGGTGTTCGCACATGCTGAAGAAGTCGATGTTCTTCACGATCACCATCTCGCTGTATTTTTCCTCGAACACGGCGCCGTTGATGACCTTCCGGATGTCCTCCTCGTAGCCGCGCATGAGGTGCCGCCATGCTTCGGCAGCGCGCCTCGGCGTCTTGAGGATCCCTTCCCGTTCAGAATCCTCCCCGATGGCCACGAGGAGATCCTGGAATACCGATTCGAGTGTATCGACCCGAACCTCTGAGTGGTTCATTGTTCCCCCCGGTATTCTGCAGCGTTCTGGGCCGATTCGTACACCTTCACCGAGCAAAGCGTTCCACCGCCTCATCGGCTGCGAATCACCCGCATGCCCGGGCAATTGCACCTTCAACCGGGCCGCCCCGATCACATCATGTAAGATACATGAAAAGGAGCCTGAAAGGAAATACGGCGGGCCTCCCCGTGCGGACAAACCCAATCCCGCAGGAGGCCCGCAAAATGGGAGCCGGGGACAGGACTCACTTGAGCTGTGCGAGGGCCTTTGTGATCGCGTCGAAGTCCGGTTCCCTCCCCGGATCTTCAGAAATCCAGGCGTACCGTACGATGCCTTTGGCATCGATCACAAACACAGCTCGTTTCGCGGCTGTGTACCCCTTGATTCCCCCAAAATCCTCGTAGACTCCGGCGTACTACTCCGCCACGGCTCGCGACGTGTCGGAGAGAAGGGGGAAGTTATACCGGTTCGCATCCGCGAACCCCTTGTTCGCAAACGGGCTGTCGACACTCACCGCCGCGATGTGCGCCTTCAACTCTTGCAGCCTTCCGCTCCTCTACTTCCGCCATTGTATGCGAGTCAACGAGACCCCATCGCTTGTAAAGACCGCCGCGCCGCCCAGGTCGGTTCGCTCCACTTCAGCCCCAGCGTCCATCAGGCGGCCAACCACAACCTCCGACGGATTGTTGAACCTGTTGGACAAACCGACAGAGATCACTGCGTGGCGGGGAGACACGGCGCGGACATAGGAGTCACTGCTGCTCGCAACACTGCCATGGTGCGCGACCTTCAGGACGTCTCCGGCGAGGAACCGCCCGTACGCCGCAGCGAGTCCCTTCTCAGGTTCTGAGCCGGCATCACCCGAGAGAATGAGACTCGTCGACCCATACTGGAGCTTCAGGACAATTGAGCTGTTGTTCACATCCCCGCTTGAGTGTCCCGTGCTGTCGGGGACAAAATCTCCCCATGGAGCGAGGACAAAGAGACGTCCGAGAGGAGTCACATCCACAGTGTCCCCGCCACGAACCTGCAGTCGCGGGATTTTGAGCCGGTCCAGAGTCGAGATGAACTCCCGATATGCTTGAGAATCCCACACCCGCCCCGTCTCGACGACGCGGCGGACCGGGAGAGCCCTGATGACGGAACAAGCGCCGCCGAGATGGTCGCTGTGGGGGTGCGTGAGAATGAAAGCCTCGAGGCAGTCAATTCCTTCGCGGCGAAGAAACGGGAGCACTGCCCTCTCTCCCGCGTCGAAACCGGCCGACCTCGGCCCCGCGTCGATGAGGATCGCCTTGCCGTCCGGGAAACGGATGACGGTCGCGTCACCCTGTCCGACATCGAGGAATGCGACGGAGAGCCGCGAAGGATCCATCACACGCCCGCTGGGGATTGCGAGGTCAAGCAGAAACGCGGCATCCGCGGCGAAGAGGACCGTGAGCATGATCCGCCTCGGCACGGCTCCTCGGGGCGCGCTCAAGAGGGCGCAGGCCGCAGCATAGAAAACCACGGCCCAACCGGCATGGAATGTCGTGATCGAAACACTGGCGAAGGGAACGCTTCCCGCGGCCGCAACGAATTCGAGGAGAACCGAAGAGAGGAAGTGCGCCGAGGCCGCGAAGAATCCGGCGAGACCAAGCGGCATGGCGGCGAATGCGAGAAGCGCCACGCCGGCTACTGTTACGAGGGCCGACCAGGGAACAACGAAAAGGTTCGCCGCGAGCGACACGATGGAAACTCTGCTGAAGTACGCCGCCGTGATCGGGAATGTACCGATGAACGCCGCAAACGAGACCGCGCAGAGATCGATGACCGATGAGGCAACCGGCACCGACGAGAGGCGCGGGACGACGCGGACGATGGATTCCTTGATGGGACGGTACATCGTCACAATACCGAGCACCGCAGCGAAGGAGAGAA
>PEWR01000066.1 GCA_002779395.1 Ignavibacteriales bacterium CG07_land_8_20_14_0_80_59_12 | reverse complement strand
TGGATAATGTCGTCTCCCTCCAGACTGGTGTCGTGAACCAGGGTGGGACGATCTACATCCGCGGCGGCCGCAGCGATGAGGTCGCGTTCTACATTGAAGGCGTGGGAACGAAGGACCCGCTCTTTGGCGGTAACACGAGCCGGCCTATTATCAGCGCCGTTGAGGAAATCCAGCTCCAGGCGGGCGGGTATACGGCCGAGTACGGCGGCGCGAATGCAGGCATGATCGTCACCGCGATGAAGACCGGTAGTTCCGATTATCATATCTCGGCGGAGGGAATCAGTGATGCCATAGGGGCAAAGCCGGGGCAGAAGTATCTCGGCGGCTACTCGTACGGCTACAGCGACTATACGCTTACCCTCTCCGGTCCCCTCCCGAGCGTCCCGCAGCTCCGCTTCTTCGTCGCCGGCGAGCACGAGTTCAACCGGAGCGGTGCCCAGCACTGGAGCGGGGTGAATATCCCCGGCCTCATCGATCCGTCCCTCAAATCCAGTGTCCTGACCAAGTGGCAAGAGGGCACGTTCAACGACGCGCAGAGGGATTCCGCACTCCAGTACTATACTGTCAACTGGAATTATCGTCCCGGCAACCTCCTCAACAATGCCTCGTCGCAGTATTACGTGAACGGATCAATCACTGCCGACTTGAGCCCCCTCACCCTGAAACTGGGCGGAACTTACCAGAATGTGCAAAACCACGGCGGGGTAGGCCTCTTCAATTTTGCGGACGAGATCCGGGCCCAGCTCTACAAGCAGCAGAACATTACCGCCAGCCTGAAGGCCACGCACCTCATCGACAAGGCCACGTTCTATGATATCAGCCTGAACTACTTCGATAATAAGCAGAAGTGGATGGACCCGTTCCTTCAGGACAACTTCATGCTGTACGGGGACTCAGTCGCGAATGCGGCATACGGCTTCACGCTCAAAGCCCTCGGCGAGCCGCCGCCAGTGATCGTGCTCTACGATTGGACATTTAACAGGTACGGTGCGGTCCTCTCGGGGTATCAGCTTCACCGGCAGTCTTCCATCGGCGGCAAGCTGAACTTCGTGCACCAGATCGGGACTACCCACGAAATCAAGGCGGGCGGCGAGCTCACATACTACACCATCCGGCGTTTCGCCCCGTTCAGGACGTTTGGTATTGCCAAGTTCGCGCATGACAACCCGGGTTACTCCCAGTACAATATCATGAAGGGTGTCGGACTCGATAACTACGGCTACGACTTTGACGGGACCGAAGGCGGCACAGGGCTCTATGCGCCGCACCATCCGATCTTCGCAGCGGCATACGCGCAGGACAAGATCGAATACGAGGACCTTGTGATGAACCTCGGCCTTCGTCTCGATTATATCAATGTCGACAACAAAGTACCGAGGGACCCGACGAACATCAATCTCATCAGCGGCCTCGTTGCTGAGTCCGATCTTGTGAAAGTGCCGGCGCGCACATATGTCAGCCCGCGCATCGGATTCTCGTTCCCTGTCACAGACAGGACAGTCTTCCATGCACAATGGGGCAAGTTTGTCCAACAGTCACGCTTGCGTGACATCTATATGGGCGAACTCCAGACCCAGAATATCATCCGCGCCGAGTATGCGTATTCACAGCCCATGGGATGGGACATCCGTCCCGAGCGGACAACGCAGTACGAGCTCGGCTTCAGCCAGCAGATTACGGACTTCGCATCGTTTGACCTGACGGCATTCTACAAGGACATCCTCGATCAAACGCAGATTGGTTTCACGTATCGTGCTCCCACTGCGGTCCACAAGTCCTACTGGACGTGGTTTAATGGCGACTTTGCCACGACGAAGGGTCTCGAAGTGAAGGTTACCCTCCGGCGCGTGAAGCGTGTGCAAGCGCAGGTGAACTATACACTATCCGATGCGCGAGGAACAGGGTCGAACTCGAGCACTTCGTTCGTGACAATTTGGCAGGGGACAGCCTCCGAAGGGACCTGGCTCCCTGTCTATGCGCAGCCGCTTGACTTCGATCAGACACACCGCGGCTCGATCTCGCTCGATTACAGGTTCGGCAAGGATGATGGAGGTCCAATCCTCGAGCGACTGGGAGCCAACTTCCTTCTCACGTTCAACAGCGGGCATCCCTACACGGCGATCGTCATGGAGGGAAGCTACGGCAACACCCGGATCCCGAAGGAGCCCGTCAACACTTCCAATCTTCCGTGGAATTTCCAGATCGACATGAAGCTTGACAAGTCGTTCACCGTCGCCGGTGTTGACCTCGACGCGTACATCTGGGTCATCAACCTTCTTGACACGAAGAACGTGACCGGCGTGTACCAGCAAACGGGCGCGGCGGACAACAACGGCTACCTGTCGACGGCCGAAGGACAGAAGAAAGTGTCGAACTGGGGGCAGTCGTACGTCGATGTGTACAATGTGGTTCTCGCCAATGCAGGTAACTGGGGTCCGCCCCGGCAGATTCGACTTGGCCTGCGGCTTGACTTCTGAGGCGTATTCATCATCCGCCGTCCGTGTGGCGGAGGATGTTGTGCATGCAAACTACTGCTTCTAGTTCGAGAAGTTTACCACAAAGGAGGAGTGGCACAATATGAAACAGATTCTGAGATTGCTGTTTCTTGCACTCGTCGTGCTGGCTCTCGTCGGGACATCGGCGTCTGCTTCCGGAGGCGGCACCAGAGGAGTGAAGAAGGCAGCTACGGACGGCTTCTATGCGTACATTGATATTAACACAATCCTGATGTGGGTTGCCAATGACGGCGACGGTTCCTTCGATCCCAACACGGGAATCGCAGGCTTCTATTGGCCGAGAGGGACCTCCAAGACAGCCGTGTACGAGGACGGCCTTATCTGGGGTGGCTATGTGAACGGCGCGCTCCATGTCGGCGGTTCGACCTACTCACACGGCCTCCAGGCGGGCCCGATCATCAACGGCGCTGCCGCGAACAGGGACGACCCGAAATACCGGGTCTACAAGATCCGGAAGGATTACAATGACTTCAAGGCCACGAACCCGGCACTGTATGACCAGTTGAAGAAGGACTACGATGAGTGGCCCACCGATGACGGTGCACCGTACGTCCTTGACGCCCAGGGGAACAAAGTCCCGCAGTTCATCGGAGACGAAGTCCTCTGGTACGTTGCGAACGATCTCGATCCCAGCAAAGTCCAGAAGTTGATGGGCTCGAGTCCGATCGGCCTTGAGATCCAATGCACCGTCTGGGGATACAACCAGGTTGGGGCGCTCGGGGACATGGTCTTCAAGAAGTACCGTGTCATCAACAAGGGACAGAACCGGGTCGACAGCATGTACCTCGGGTCGTGGGCAGATGTCGATCTCGGACAGGCGAGCGACGATTTCTCGGGCTGCGATACGAGTTTGAGCCTCGGCTACACGTACAACGACCACGGAACCGACGCGGTGTACAACACGGCTGCGGTGGCGAATGGGTTCGACTTTTTCCAGGGGCCCATCGTCCGTTCCCCCGGTGACACGGCGAACTTCAACTTCGAGAAGCGAGCCGGGTATCGGAACCTCAAAATGACGGCCTATGTGTTCTACATCAACGGCAGCCCGGTCTACTCGGACCCGGAGCTCGGCGGTAATCCTCTTGGTTCGATCCAGATGTACCGCTACCTGAACGGGCGTATCGGCAACACAGACGACCCGTTCATCGACCCAACGACAGGCAAGGCAACTGTGTTTTGCCTCGCCGGTGACCCGGTGACGAACAAGGGTTGGGTTGACGGAACACCTGCAGCCTCCGGTGACAGGCGCCAGCTCATGTCTTCGGGACCGTTTGTGATGATGCCTGGCGATACGCAGGAGATCGTGATCGCCATTATCATGGCACAGGGGTCGGATCGTTCCTCGAGCATCACTGCATTGAAGAACAACGCGGGAGTTGCACAGGCGGCGTACAACATCAACTTCCAGCTCCCCGGGCCTCCGCCGGTTCCGGTCGTGAAGGTCGCGGAGCTTGACAAGGAGGTCATCCTCGATTGGGGTGATGCCGCCGGCTCGAAAGCGACCGAGGAATACGTTGCGTCCCTCATTGGCACCTACTACACGTTCGAGGGGTACGACGTCTATCAGCTTCCGTCGCGATCCGCGTCGAGGGATCGGTGGAAGCGGCTTGCCGTGTATGACGTGATCGACGGCGTGAAGGTGATCAAGTTCCCAACCTTCGATCCCGTGTCGGGCGAATTCATCGACCTCCCCCAGCAGTATGGAACTGACTCGGGTGTGAAGCGTGAGTTCACTGCCACGAAGGACTACATCAACGACCGTCCTCTCGTGAACGGGACGAAGTACTATTTCGTTGTGTCGGCGTACAGCTACAACCCGCACGCGCCGTTC
>PEWR01000082.1:13792-15690 GCA_002779395.1 Ignavibacteriales bacterium CG07_land_8_20_14_0_80_59_12 | reverse complement strand
CCGGACAGTCACCGCCGCCGGTGAGGACGCCGATGCGCTTCACCTCGGAATGATTCTTCTGATCCTGACGCTTTGTAACCATGTTGGTTTCCTTTCTCCACGGACAGGCAGAGGTCGCTTCGGCCCGTTCGAATCCCGCAATGACACCTTGGGCTTCATCTCGTCCACTCGGCGATCCAGCCGAGCACCGTGTTCCACCAGAGCAGTGCGTTCTGGGGCTTCAACACGAAGTGGCCTTCGTCCGGGAAGTAGAGAAACTTCGACGGAATTCCGTGCCGCTGAAGCGTGGTAAACATTTGCATCCCTTCCGATACATCGAGCCGGTAGTCGAGCTGCCCGTGGACTACAAGCGTCGGCGTCTTGAAATTCTCAGCGAAGTTCGACGGCGAATACTTCTCGTAGAGCGGCCTGTTCGTCCATGGTGTCCCCTTGAACTCCCACTCGTTGAACCAGAGCTCGTCCGTCGTCCCCCATGCACTCACAGTGTTGAACATCCCGTCGTGCGACACGAGGCACTTGAACCGGTCCGTGTGCCCCGCAATCCAGTTGATCATATAGCCGCCGTACGATGCGCCGGCCGCGGCAACACGGTTCGCATCCATGTACGGGTAGTGGGATAGCGCGTAGTCGAGTCCCTTCATCAAATCCTCAAACGGCGCGCCGCCCCAGTCGCCGCTGATGGCATCGGTAAACTTCTGCCCATAGCCGGTGCTCCCATGGAAGTTCACCATCAACACGACATACCCCGGCGCAGCAAACATCTGGGCATTCCAGCGGTAGTGGAAGTCATCCTCCCATGCACCCTGCGGTCCACCGTGGACGAGGAACACGACCGGGTACTTTTTCTTCTCATCGAAGAACGGCGGTTTCACGATGAGCCCTTCGACTTTGTCGCCGTACGCTCCTTCGAACGTGAACGACTCAAGTGGCTGCATCTCAAGCTTCGCCAACCGGTCGGCGTTCACTCGCGTAATCGGGCGGACATCCGCGCCGTCGGTCGAGCAGCGGAAAATCTCGGTCGGGAGGTTGCTGTGCTCGAGCTGATAGACGAGCGTCGTGCCGTTCGGTGAAATGGTGATGTTTCTGATGAATCCGTTCGAGATGACTTTCCTAGATGTCTCACCCGCCTCGGCAGGGACAGAGTAGATCGTGTAGTACGGTCCGTCCTGCGCTGTGAAGTAAAGCGACTTCCCATCCGGCGCCCAGACCACGTTGTTCACCGACCTGTCGAAGCTCGAGGTGAGATTTGTGGTCGTCCTGGCTTCGCGGTCGTAGAGCATAAGCTGGTACCGGTCCGCCTCAAACCCGGGCCGCTCCATCGTGCGGTATGCAATGTACTTCCCGTCGGGCGAGTAGACAGGCTGGTTGTCGTTCGCCTTGTTAATCGTGATGCGCGTAGGTGTTGCACCCTCCACAGGAATCGTGAAGAGATCGTTGTTCGTACTGAGCGTCACGACGGAGTCGGTGTTCATCGTAAAGCAGACTTCTTTGCCGTCGGGTGAAAAGGCATAGTCAATGGATCCCCCGAGGTCGATGGGAGGCACGTCGTAACCCCACGGCGTGAGGTCGCGCATCCCCGTCCCGTTCGCGTTGATGATGAAGAGGTGGCTCACCTTCCCATCGCGCCAGTGGTCCCATACGCGGTACATGAGGCGATCGAATACCTGTCCCTTCACCTTGCTCGAATCGCGTGCCTGTTCGCGCGCCGCGTTGCAGCTGTCCGTGAGGCACCCTGGATAGGCATCAGAGACGAAGAGAAGCTTCCGGCCGTCCGGTGACCAGACGACACCACTCGCGCCGAGTGTTACCGACGTCACCTTCCGCGCCTCGCCGCCGCTCTGAGCAAGGATGTAGACCTGCGGATTCCCGTCACGCGTTGATACGAACGCGATCGATCT
>PEWR01000082.1:0-13786 GCA_002779395.1 Ignavibacteriales bacterium CG07_land_8_20_14_0_80_59_12 | reverse complement strand
CGGCGACCAGCGCGGGGAGAAATCAGCCTTCGGACTCATCGTGATCCGACGCGGCTGCCCTCCATCGATCGGGACGATGTAGATATCGCTGTTGGAGTTGTTCTTCTCCATGCTGTAGTAGGTCACCGTGTACGCAACCCGCTTCCCGTCCGGCGAAACCTGCGGGTCGCCTACACGTCCCATCGCCCAGAGGTCATCGACTCCTATCGGGTGTCGCTGCTGTGCGGCGGACGTCCCCGCCGCAAGTGTGAAAGCAAACGCGAGGAGGAGAACACCCGTTAGGAATGACGAATCCGCGATGCGCCGGCAAGAGTGTCTCATTACACGACCTCCCTTCCCCTAAAATTGTCACAGTCTTCAAACGGTTCATGATCAATGTTCTCATTTGCCGTCCTCTGCGGCCCGCCGGTGTGTCGCGGGAGCGGCTGGCGCATCCTGCCGCGACTGTAAATTCTGGAGGAGCTCATCGGCCGTCAGCACGGTCACGTTCTTACCGCTCAGCGCCTTCTCAACCTGCGGAATCTCCTCCTTCCGCAGAACGACACACGTGCTTGACGCCGGAATGGAAGGTAAGGCCTTCGCAGGCACGAAAACAAGCGTTGTCTCCATTGCCGTGTGGACAAGCTGCTTTCTGCTGAGGAGGGCGCTGTCAGAGTCCTTGTTTCCGCCTGGATCATCAAGTACGTAGACAGGCTTTGTCTCCCCAACCGGCATCTTCGCCTCCTCAAGCGCATTCATGACCGCGCGGAGGGTCTCGTCGTCGACCTTCCAATCGCGCGAGACGATCTTCCCGCGGTGATGTCTGAAGTGCTCATCGTAGCTCATTTTCAGGAATTCATAAATCACGCTCCGGGGGCGCAGCGTTCTTGCCGCGTCAGCGAAGAATCTCAGCTCCCGGGCGTTCATTACCGCACCGTTGAATTCGTTCCCACCTTCGAGGACAAAGACCGGCTTGCGAAGGAGTGAGCCGAGGCGAAGCGCGTTCACCGTCGCTGTCACCGACGCGTGTCCCCAATCAGGATATTCACCGTTTGTGTAGAGCGAGAGACCGAGCGCGTCGGCGCGTCTCATCCAGTCGAAGATATCCAGCGCGGCGAATGCGGGCCTTCCCTTCTCGAACTTCTCCATCACGTAACAGCTGAACTGAAGGATGAACGGCACCGGCGCCTTTCTCTTTTCGTGCCAGATCGTGCGGCACTCTTCGTACTGTGTCACGACCCAGTCGTTGATGCATGAAACAAAATCCCAGTACGCGGCGCGGGCATTCTCGAACCGCTCATCCTCTTCGCTGTGCGGCGTCGGCACCGAGTCAATCGCAGCGAACGAGGTCTCGTACGACCGGTTGATCGAATCGATGCCGCCGCTGTACGTCTTCCGGAGCCACTTGTGCCACCACCGGAGGGCAAACGGAGTGTACTGTGCGATCTCATAGGAGAATGTCGAGTCATTGTAGCAGAGGAGGCCTCCTCGCTGCGACACAAACGGCTCGTTGAAGAGGCCGAGGCTGAACCCCGCGAGATTCGGTTCGCCGGAGAACTGCTCCGCATAATAGCGTGTTTCTTCGCGAAGCCACTTTTCGTACCGCCCATTCCCCACGGTGGCGAGGAAGTAGTCCGGCGTCCGGCGTCCCTCAGGGAGTTGTCCCCGCGCAGTGAGGATGTTCGTATAGAGATAATTGAAGCGGAGATCCTGCTGCGGCGATGGAGCGCTTGCATCGATCCGCGTCAGGACAATGTCAATGCCGTGCGATTGGGCAAGTGCGAAGATGCGGCGGAGCATCTTGAGGCTTGCGGAGTCTTCCCAGATGTGAGGAGGAGGAACGACGTTGAGGATCTGGGCACCGTGTCCCGCGGCGAACAGGACCAGACGCTCCGCGTCCTTCGCGCTGTTGAGGAAATCAAAATGGATAGTGAAGCCGGTGCGAGGCAGGGCGTAGGGCATGGTTTGTTCGGCGGCGCGCGGATGCTTTGCCGCGGCCACCGGCATTGCCGAGAGAAGAAGTACAAGAGAGAATGCGGTGACGACCCGTTTCACATGACACCAAGAATGAAAGACATGGTGAGGGTCATTCCCAGACCAGCCGTCGCGTTGCATCATACGCAGCGGGTGGAAACACGCCTCGCATTTCCACCCGCTCGTGCACGCCAATCGGCATCCTCCTTCGATAGGAGGCCGCTACTCTACCGGCTCCTTCTCCTGCATCAGCTCGCCAATCCAGCCGCCGACAAGACCAAGGATAAACCCGCCGATAAGTCCGTACATGAGATAGTCGGCGGTGAACCTCCCGCCTCCAAGGCCTGCCGCGACAAGAATGTATTCGAGCACGATGAGCCCGACGCCGGCCAGTGCCGCTTCGATGATCGTCACGCCGGGAGATTTGTACCCGACAATGATCCCCATGATGACAAAACTGAACGCGAAGGAGATGAGGAGTCCGGTCACGTCGAACTTGAAGACGATGAAGAGAAAGAAAACGGCGACATAGTTGAGGATGAATCCGACGGCGACACCGACGAGAATCCAGGGCCACTGCAGCCCCTTTACTTTCCCCGCCGGCTCCTTCGTCCCCTGCATCACTTCACCGATCCATCCGCCGACAAGCGAAAGGAGGTAGCCCACAACGACGAAGATCACTCCCTCCATGATATCGAGGCTGATGTCGAATACCCAGAAGATCATGACATCGGCGATGATGATCGCGAGGAGCCCGGCAAGAGCCGCTTCGCGGATTGTGACACCCGGTGAGCGGTAGCCGACAATGATTCCCGTGAGGAGGAATGCGACGGTCCCCATCAGGATCAGAACGAACCTGTTCTCAAACGTGCCGGCAACGGGAAGGACAAAGGCGAGCAGGATAACTCCAACGAGAGCGCCGATCACTATCCATTTCCATTCCAGGGGATGGGATGTCTTTCCAGACTCCTGTGCGCTCATTGTTTCCTCCGCAACTGGTTCATGTCAGCGAGCAAGTGACTCTGTCGGATGCCAAGTCTCAATATGGAGAAAACGTGGAGGAAAAGCAATATTCACGGATGCGCAGGACCGGGCGGACCCGCAGATTCAGTTTTCCCGGGCCGGCGGGATTTGCGGCGCCGCTTCGTTCGACTCCCCCGCGGCGGCAAGGCGGTCAAGCCGGTCGACGAACCGTGCGAGGCGCTTCTCGGCCTCCTCGTACTTCTTCCTCGCATTCTCCAGATGAACGCCGATCGTGCCGAACGACTCCTCGAACTTCGCGAGCTCACCCTCGAGCTGCTTCAAAGCTCCGAGGATTTCCTGTGCGTTCTTCTCGATCTGCATTCCCTTCAGGCCGAGTGCGATGACGCGGAGATGGGCGTAGAGCGTGTTCGGTGAGACCGGGACAACACGCTTGTCGATCGCGTACTGGTAAATGCCGTTGTCCTCCGCCTCCTGCCGGATGACGGCTTCGTAATAGACGTTCTCCGCGGGGATGTACATAAGGGCGAAATCAAACGTCCCCTCGTCGGTGTTGATGTACTTCGAGGCAATCGCGTCGATGTGCTTCTTCACGTCGCCCGAGAAGCTCTTCCGGTACTGGCGCGCTTCCTCCTCGGTTGCGGCCGCCGCCATTCTCTGAAAATTCTCCATCGGGAACTTCGAGTCGACCGGCACGGTTCCGCCCGACGTCCTGACAATTGCATCGACAACCTGGCCGCCCTTGAACTTGTGCTGCATCTCGAAGTTCTCACGAGGAATGACCTGCTTGAGTAGGTCCTCGAGGAGGAGCTCGCCGAAACTCCCGCGGGACTTCGGTGCCTTGAGGATCTGCTGAAGCTCAACAACGCTCCCGCCGAGCTCCTTTAGCTGCTCGGTCGCCTTGCCCAGCTCGCCGAGACCGCGCTGCACGTTCCCGAGGGCTTCCGCCGCGCTGTTCAACCTGTCGCCGATCCCGAGGTTGAGCTTCCCCATCTGGTCCATGAGGAGTTTTGTCTGGTCGTTCACGCTCGACGTCGTCTTCCCCATTTCGCTGAAGACGAGCGCGCGCATATCACGCACCTCACTTGAAACGCGCTCGGCGGTAGTGCGCAGACTGCGGTCCATGTCCGCCCTCAGCGAATCGATTCCTTGCTGCACAAGAAGCGCGGTCTGTCCGTCGCTTCTCGCATCGCGCTGACGAACGACGAGAAAGATCAGCGCGCCGGCAAGGACGGCAGCAAGAATCCCGAGGAAGATCTCCATCATTCACCTCACCAGGGCCGTGTGAAGAAGAAATAGAGGACGAGAAAAACAAGCGAGAACTGCATCATACGGAAGAAAATCCTGTAGCTTCTCTTCAGCGTGTGCCATATCCATGCGCTTCCCCACATCGCAGCGATGAGGGCCGCTGACCCGGCGAGGCATTGGGCGATGGTGAGGCGGAACGAGTAGATCTGTGAGATCCCGAACCGGGTCGGTGCCGAGCCGTAGATCACGACCAGGTGCGCGACGTAAATGAAGAGCGATTCCTGTCCAGCCATCTCCAGGGAGTGGACGAGCCGTGACGGGCGCTTTGCAGCGGCGTTCCGCTCGATGAAGTACCAGAGCACCGCCGCGACGAGCATCACGAGGCCGATGCGCGGGAAGAGGAAACCCGGGCTCCCTTTCATCCACGTGCCAAGGATGGCCTCGTCGAATCCGCTGAGGCGCGAGATGATACCGAGGACGATGAGTCCACACGCAACCTTCAAAAGCTTCAGCATGAAGGCTTGCTCCGATTCGCTCCGCCGTGCGTCGATGTACCGGAACCCGATCGTGCCGCCGATGAAGAGGAACGCGGCCCAGGGGAAGACCGGAAAGACCGATGCCTCTTTTATCGTGAAGTACTCACGGAGGAACACTGGAAGCTGCTGCGGAAACGAAGAATTCCAAATAATCGGCGTCGCTGCGATAAAGGAGACCGCGAGGATTTCGAGCGATGGCTCAAAGTACGCTCGCTTCCTGAAGATAAGGACGAGGAGGATGAGGACAAAGAGCCCGAAGCCGATGCAGTGGAGGATGTCCGATTGGAAGAGCGTGGTCCAGTCCTGCGCCGTCGAGTAACTCATCAGCTTCCGGTATGAGAAGTACGGAACGTGGAGTGCGTACCCGAGGATCCAGATCAACGCGATGCGTTGGACCGTGCGGAAAAGTGACGACCGGAAATGGAGGAAATCGTCAAGTTTCCGGTCCGATGCAAGGGCAAACGCGAACCCGGAGATGAGGAGGAACGACGGGGCGACGAGTCCGTTCAGAAAGTCGAGGCCCTTGAACCACCATGTCTCCCGCGACGCAGCAAGAAGCAGACCGTTGACGACATGCGCCTCGATCATCACAAGCACGGCGAGTCCGCGGTGGACGTCCACAAAACGGATTCGCTGTCCGCGGGACGCTAACGCCATGCCGGTCTACTGTTCGTTGATGAAGAAGATAAAGAGGAGAACGACTGCCGTGGCGAGTTCAAGGAACTTCGAAGGGCGTTCGTGTTCGTACTTCATCGCATGCCAGCCGAGGCCGAGGAGAAACATGGCGACGATAAGTCCGAAGGCAGAGAACGAAGCCTGCGGGAGCGTGAACACCTTCCCAAAAAGTCCCGCGAGCCCCGGGTTGATAGGCGACCCGTAGACAACCATCACATGGCCAACGTAGATCGCGAGCGATTGTGCGCCGATGATGCTGATCCACTTCGCCGGCTTCTTCGCAAGCTGCTCGAGATGCCACAAGCCAACCGCCACGAGCGAGACGAATCCGAGCCGCACGTTAAAGTATACCGGGTTCGCACGGAAGAAGTCGTGTGCGGGGAAGACCTTGATGGGGACGAGCGTGAGGAGAAGGCTTCCGCCGATGAGGCCGATGCTCCCGAGCGCGAGGTAGTTCATGAAACGCCGCGCGTTGCCGCGCTCGCGCGCTTCCATGAAAAGGTAGCCGACCAATGCTCCCGCGAGGAGGAAGGCGGACCAGTTGAAGAATGGGAAGAGCGACTGATATCTATCGTTAAAGTAAGCCGCGACGACCGGCGGCAGGATTCTCCCGAAATCGACTCCGTGGAGGAATGGAGTCGCAAGGACGATGCCGACGGCAAGTCCCGTCGCCGCGATGAAGAACTTCTTCTGCGTCCTGAGAATGAAGACGAGAAGTTGGAGTCCGAGGCATGTCAGGCCGATGAGCTGGAGCGTGTCAACCGCGACCATCATGTCCAACCGCCCCGACGACGCCTCCACCATCATGCGACCGAACGAGAAGAACGGAGCATGGAGCGCGTAACCGAGTGCGATGAGGAAGACGAACCGCATGAGCCGCTTCTGGAGCGGAGCGCTGAAGCGCAGGTAGCTGTCCCACTTTTTCCGTGTCGCAATGAAGAACGCGAAGCCTGATGAGAAGTAGAACATCGGCGCCGTGAGCCCGTGCAGGTAGCGGTAGAGCTGGACGGAGAGGAGTTCCTCCGAGGGGAACCTGTAGATGGCATCGAACGTGTGCCCCTGGATCATCAGGAGGATTGCCGTCAGGCGAAGGAAGTCGAGGAAAACGACGCGGCTTTTCGGACTTCCCTTGAGGGGCGGATTCAGGATGAGTTGTGACGAGGGATTCAATTCTGCTTGCGACTCCTGTTACAACAACGCCCGCGCCACTCTTCGCGAACGGCAGGCCAAAGACGGAGCGGGCGACGAACCCCTAAAAATATATCACATGCCCCGGCGATTATCAAGTAAGAAAGGATGAAACTTCTTTAATCTTCGTGATTTTGGCGGTTTTGGAAAAACTCGCCGCGGATCACCTTCAGCTTTTTCCCCACCTTCTCAAACGCGTCAAGCGCGCGGTCGAGGTCTTTCTTTGTGTGCGCCGCAGAGATCTGCGCCCGCAGGCGGGCCTCCCCTCGGGGCACGACCGGGAACCACAGCCCCTTAATATAGACGCCTGCCTTCAGCAGTTCCTGGCTCATATCCATCGCTACCGCCGCTTCGCCAAGCATGACCGGCACGATCGGGTGGATGCCGTCGATGATCGTGTAGCCGAGGTCCTTGATCTCCTTCCGGAAGTACGCGGTGTTGTCGTGGAGCCGCTTCACGATGGAGCGGTCCTTCATCAGGAGATCGAGCGCCGCCATCGCGCCGAAGACGATCATCGGTGGAAGGGAGTTCGAGAACGTGTACGGACGCGACTTCTGCCTGAGGTACTCGACCAGCTTCTTCTTTCCGGCGATGTAGCCGCCGGCAGCGCCGCCGATTGCTTTCCCGAGCGTGCCAGTGAGGACGTCGATCTTTCCGAACACACCGAGCTGCTCCGCCGTACCGCGTCCACTCTTCCCCATGACGCCTACCGCGTGCGAGTCGTCGACGAAGAGCATCGCGCCATACTTCTGCGCAAGCTCGACAAGCCTCGGCAGCGGCGCGAGATCCCCCTCCATGCTGAAGACGCCGTCCGTCGCGATGATGCGAAAGCGGTAGTCTTTGTCCTTATCCTCTTCGAGCATCCTCTCGAGCTCGGCGGTGTCGGCGTGGCCGTAGATCTTCTTCTCCGTCGTCTCATTCCGGCAGAGCCGCTGCCCGTCGATGATGCTCGCGTGGTTGAGCCGGTCGCTGTAGAGGACATCCCTGTACGTTTCGCAGCCGAGCTTCTCGTTCGTGACGGACGCAAAGAATCCCTCGTTCGCCGCGAAGCAAGATGAGAAGAGGATTGCATCTTCAGTGCCGACGAACTTCGCAATCTTCTTCTCGAGCTTGAGGTGAGCGTCCTGTGTGCCGCAGAGGAACCGAACCGACGCGACGCCGTAGCCGTACTCCCTGATCCCCTCGGCCGCCGCGCGCTTCACGGCAGGATGGTTTGAGAGCCCGAGGTAGTTGTTTGCCGCGAGCATGACGACCTCGTGCCCCTTGATCTTCACGATGCCTCCCTGCGGGCCGAGCAGGGGAGTCTCAATCTTGTACATCTTGCTCTCTCTGAGAGTCTGAACCTCCTTCGTCACCAGCTCAAGAACATTTGCCATGACGTCCTCCACTATAGAACATTGCGGCGCGGGACCCGTCGGGTCACGGCCGGAGAATGACTTTCAGTGCGTCCCCTGCCGCGATGGCGCGGAACGCGTCCTCATACCGTTCGAGCGGGAACTCGTGCGTGACGAACCCTGTATCGACGAACTCCTGCGCGACTCCGGAGGTGAGCACCTTTTCCATGAGGTCCCAGGTCGACCAGACGCGCCGCCCGATCACGCCGTGGACCGTCACGCCGCGGAAAATGACATCGCGCGAGAAATCAACAACCGTCTTTCCGCCCGGAAGCCCGAGGAGCGAAATCCATCCACCCATCCGGACCACCTTAAACGCGTCTTCGTACGCCTTGTAGTTCCCCGACATCTCGAGGATCGCATCGACACCAGTGTCGTCCGTTTCCTGCTTCACCGTCGCAAAGAACGCCTCTTTCTCCTTGTCGACGCTCATGTCGAACGTGTGGTCGGCGCCGTACAGCTTTGCGAGGCGGAAGCGCGAGGCTTCGAGCTTCTCATGAGAAAACTCCCCCCGGGAGGCGTCGGTCACGTAGATTTTCCGCGCCTTTAGGAACCTCGCAATGGCCGTCGCCATGAGCCCTTGAACGCCGCAGCCGAGAACGG
This sequence comes from Ignavibacteriales bacterium CG07_land_8_20_14_0_80_59_12, assembly GCA_002779395.1. Lineage (GTDB taxonomy): Bacteria > Bacteroidota > Ignavibacteria > 0-14-0-80-59-12 > 0-14-0-80-59-12 > 0-14-0-80-59-12. Next base: position 5,208 of record PEWR01000082.1, on the reverse strand, counting down.
CGACGGTTTTCCCCTCGACGTCGCCGACCGGCTGAATCGTGTGCGTCGCGTTGCCGATCGCATCCATGAAGGCGATGACCGTGGGCGGGATCATCCCCTTCTTGTAGAGACGGATGTTTTCCGCGGGAAGGACGACATATTCCGCAAATATGCCGTCGCCGTGGATGCCCCGGATCACCGTGTTCCGGCAGACGTGCCGCTCGCCGCGGCGGCATTGGTAGCATCTCCCGCAGGTCACGTGCATTTCGGATGTCGTGTCAAAGTGCTCGGCGATGAAGTCGATGAACTTCGGGTTCTTCGCCGCCTGCGCCGGACCCGCCCCGTTGAAGAACGACCTTACGTCCGCATCGTTCGGGTACTTTTCCAGGAGAAGCCTTGCAAGAATCTCCTTCGCTTCCGGCGCGGCTTCGCCCAGCGTTCCGCAGAACTCGTGCCCCACAACGACGTCCGGCGTCGCAAGCGACGACATTGAATCCCGCATCGAATCCTTTGAGTTGTAGATGCCGACGTCCGTCCCGCAGATCGCCGCCGCCTTCACCTGCACCTTCACATCATTCGGACGAGCCAAGGGCGGAACCGGGCGGTTGGCTGCAAACCGCAAACCACGCGGCCACTCCTTCCCGGGGACCGGTTTCTCTTTGATAATGGCTTTCATTGTAGTCGTCACAGGAATGCCTCGGCGTCAATACTCAGTGGTGAGATTTCCATTCAGCGTAGTTCTTCCGGATGTCCACAAGGACCTCGGTGTCAATGAGACTGTCAGTCCGGACCCGGATGTCGTAGTTCTCCCAGTACATGAAATCCGTCAGACTCTTCCTCGTCGCCGCGTCGTAAATGCCGTTCACCTCTCCCTTGTAGAAACCCCGGTCTTCCATGATCGTCTGCATTTCACGGCAGAGATCCGGCGTGACGGCGACAAGATTCTTCGGGTCGCTCTTGAAGAAGTAGAGCTTGTGGAGCCGGTAGACGCGCTCCAGCTCTTCGAGCGGACGAGGATGATCGTAGATCGAGATGTCGATGTAGTTGTCCATCCCTTCGTATCCGGCTCCTTTCTTCACGACGAGAAGCGCCGCCGATTCCTCTCCCCGGCGGTCGCCTCCTGCTTTCCCTCCGGCAACAAGAGCGGCAACGAGGCGGTCGCCGAGGATTCCCTTCGTCTCCGTGAACACTCGCGCCATCGCCTGGATAGTCTCTCTGCCCACGAGGATGTTTCCCTGCGCCGTAAAGCCGCGCCCTGTGACGATCTCTCCTTTTCCTCCCCAGCTACCGCCGGCGCACCCTCCAGCCCACTCAAAGCAATTGCGTCCCGTCCATGACGCGGTGCGCCCGCGAGAGTCGACGATGCCGACCTGGCGCTCGTCGCGCAGCGAATCGTTCTCGATGAGAATGCGGAGTGCTTCTTCCGCGCTTGCCCCGTTCTTCAGAAGCACGAGACCTTTCGGTCCGTAGCTCGTGTTGGCGAGCGACTGCGTCGCGATGGCACCGACATCCGCCTCCGCCCACGGGACGACCGGACGGACGTTCGGGAACTTCGACTGGACCGCCACACCGAACTCACCCGATTCGGGATCGCAGGCGACAATTGAAAACGTCGCGGCCCGGACCTCGCGCGGCGAAGAGCATCCGTTCAAGGTGGGAGGGGTATGGCTGATAAAGAAAAGCGCAAGGAGAAAAGAGGCAAACCATACAGCAGGGAGAAATTTCATCGCACGATCTCTCTGGATATGCCGGGTGAGTCTGTTATGGGTGACTCAATATAGCAGGAACGTCCTAAAAGGAAAAGGCGCGAAAACATAGCGACGGATCAACACGAAAGGTGGGGGATTGACACGATAAGAATCTTGGAGGAAGGACTGCGAAGAATTGAATCCGAAGTGTTCGTCCTCAGCATGTTCTTCCTTTCCTTCGTTGTGTATGTCGGACTTGTCTGGTACGAGCGGGCCGATGAGCCGCGGAGCGATCGGTATCTCCTCCTCGCCTCGTACCTCGTGGGGCTTTCCATCGGTGTCCACCAGTTGAGCCTCCTCTGTTTCTTCACCGTTGCCACCTTCGTCTACGTCCGGCGGTACCTCGGGATGCCGCCGTTTGTGTTTGTGTCTGTCTGCAAGTTATTGCCCCGTCGCCTCTTATAAGCCGCCAGCCCGGCCTCGCTTCAAATGGGCCCCACCTCCAAGGTGGGGCCCACCCGTGTGCATGTCCTAGTCTCTTGTTGCTCTTGCGGTCTTTCTCCATTCTCTGCCGATTTTTCGCCTTTTTTTCGTCAGAGATTATGATCCATGGTTATCTGTCTGTTTCCATGTTTATCCGTGGTTGCTTTTATCTCTCCCTTACTCTTGACTTCTGCACATTTATACACTATATTTCTGTATGGCTATACAGATGTATAGTAAACAAGTGGGGTAGGCGATGATCGAACCAACGAAACGGCAGCGTGAGCTTCTCAACTTCATCAAGCGATTCAAGAAGGAGAAGGGGTATGCCCCGAGCATGCGGGAGATAGCGGAGATGTTTCACATCACGGTCGGCGCCGTGCGGGACCATCTCGATGCCCTCGCGCGGAAGAACCTTCTCCGGAAGGAGCCGAACCTCTCCCGGTCGCTCCACGTGCTCATCCCCGATGAGCGCATCCCGATTTACACCGCGGCGCGCGGCGGCAACCCGCGCGTCGTCGTCGACACGGAGCCGAAGGAATACTTTGACCCGCACTCGACGCTCGGCATCCGCGCAGGGGACAAAGGAATCGAAGTGATCGGCGACAGCATGGTCGGCGCCGGGATTCCCGAAGGCTCGATCGTGTTCTTCAGGCCAACGGCCGAGGTACGCGACGGTCACATTGTCGTCGCGCGGATTGAAGACGGCATCACGGTGAAGACGTACACGCACGAAGGGAGACGGGTTGTCCTGCGACCGGAGAACCCAAGGTACCAGCCGATCGTTGTCAACCCATCGACGGACAGTTTTGAAATCCTCGGCCGCGTCGTGTGCACGGTCACGCGTCTGGCAAAGCGATGACAAAAAGCAGCCACGGGAGCACGATCATGAAACATCATACAACCATCTTCGTCGGCACGGCCGGATGGAATTACGACGACTGGGTCGGTCCGTTCTACCCCGAGCACTTGCCGCGCGGATTCTCGCGCCTTCGGTTCTACGCGACCTTCTTCGACTGTGTGGAAGTCAACAGCACATTCTACCGCCACTTCCACCCGATGACCGCCGAGAAGTGGCTCCTTGAAACGTCGGGCAATCCGGACTTCGAGTTCCTCATCAAGCTCCACAAGAACTTCACGCACGGGACGCGCGAAGAAGCCGAGGCACGGCGCGAGCAGCTTCCAACGGACACGCGCACCTTGAAGGAATTTTTGAAACCGTTCGTTGAGCAGTCGAAGTTAGGCGGCATTCTTGTCCAGTTCTCCGAATACTTCCGCTCGACCGACGCGAGCCGCGCACATCTCAGCTCTCTCGCTGAGACCTTCAGCACATATCCACTCTTCATTGAGCTCCGCCACATCTCGTGGTACACGGACGATGGGAAGAAGTTCCTCGAGGACCGGCACGTCCACCTCGTCGCTGTCGATCAGCCGGTTCTCAAAGGGATGGTGAAGTTCCTCCCCGAGGTGCTCGGCGGCAAGGGGTATGTCCGCCTTCACGGGAGGAACTACGAGAAATGGTTCGAGAGCCGGAAGGCGCTCGGCCAGGGTGTCACGCTGGCGGACTCCCAGCGGAACGACCGGTACAACTATCTCTACACGCGCGCCGAGCTTAATGAGCTTGAGGAGAAAATTTCCGCCGTGAAAGAGCGGTGCGACAAACTGTACGTTGTGGCAAACAACCATCCGCTCGGGAAGGCGGCTGCCAATGCACTTGAGCTTGTGAAGCGGCTCCGGGGGCAGGAGAAAGTGCCGATCCCTTCGACCATCCTGCAGTTCTTCCCGGAGCTCGAATCGATTGCCCAAAAAGTCCCTGTGGACACCGTCGCACCAGCACCAACGCCATCTCCGGCGCCGAAGCGCTCACACCAACACGCGGACGACGGGCCGACACTTTTTGACAGGGACAAGCCATGATGGCCGGAATGCGTTCTCGATATAATTCCGCGGCACCGCCGTGGCAGGCCCCCGCCGCGACCGTTCCTTCTCCCCTTGTGGGGGAAGGACAGGATGAGGGGAGCTTTATGCATATCCAAAATGTGGGGTACGACGCGCTCACGCGGACACTCGGAATTATCACGCCGGGGGAGACGATCCTTCTTTACGGTCCAAGACCGGTGTACCGCGTGTCGCTCTTCATGCTCAAGCAGGTACTGAAGCGGATTGGGGCGGTCGCCATCGTCGACGGCACCAATCGGTTCGAGCCGTACCGCCTCGCCCGCCTCGCACAGATCGAAGGGCACGATCCGTCCGAAATCCTCGACCGTGTCTACCTCTCGCGTGTCTTCACCTGCTTTCAAATGGAAGGCGTTCTCACGCGCGGCGCCGAGCATTTCCTCCGGGACATTCATTCGCGCGCGCTGTTTGTCTTCGGATTGCTCCACACGTTTTACGACGACCAAGTCTCGACGCGCGAAGCGGAGAAAAGTCTGGCGCGGATTCGCGCACACTTCGAAGCGATGAACCGGAACGGGATTTCCATCCTTCTCACGTCCGAGATACTGGTCCCGCAGAACCAGGAGCGGCGTCATTTCTTTGAGCGGCTCCTGACATTCGCGAGCCGGGCATACTGTCTCGACGACCGGCGACTTCAGGCCGTTCCGCTGCCGGGAACGGCATCGCGTACACGGTCGCCGTCGCTTCAGTCCGGCACAGCCAATGTCCATCAGTTTTCTGTGAACGAAAAGAGGCGAGAATATGGGACGCACGTTGCCGACATTCACCATGGTCATCCAGGAGCAGGAGGCACGGTGGAGGAAGTTCCGCACCGCGCTCCGCAAGGAAGATCAGGAGGTGTTTGACGATTTGTTCAGGGCGCCGAAGCTGCACCTCGCCGCCTGTGCCTACGCGGTGAGCCCGATCCCGTTTGAGAACATCGTCATATCGATGCTACTCGAGGAGCACAAGCACACCCTCATGCTCGAGCACGCGCTGAAGAAACTTCGCGCAGATGGACCGCCCCAAAAAATGGAACCGCCTTTGGTTCCATTTCGGTCTTGATCTTTATCCGTGGTTATCTGTCTGTTATCGTGTCAATCCATGGTTGCCTTTTCGTTGA
>PEWR01000054.1:775-4490 GCA_002779395.1 Ignavibacteriales bacterium CG07_land_8_20_14_0_80_59_12 | reverse complement strand
ACCATTGGATGTGCCGTGCCGGCGGGAAGCGTGTCGACGTCGATCACATTTGCAGTGTACTCGGGAAAAGCGGTGATCGTCAGGCCGCCGAGATCGAATGCACTTGAGTTGCGGAGTGTGAATGAGTAGCGCACGTTTTCTCCGGGATTCGCAATCCCGTCGTTGTTCAGGTTGTCGGAGACCACCCGCACATCGGTGATCTCCATTGCGGCTGTCGGTATATCAGTCACCATTCCGTTCCAGCGCGACGTGGCTCCGTGAGTGTCGGTCATGGTGATGTTCAGTTGTAGTCCGTCCCTCCGCGCCGCCGCCGCGAGAGTATTTCCGAATACCCCGTCGTTTGCCGCACCTTCACCGTGTGCGCCGTCATCATAGAGCGGACCGCTTACTACGACGCTTCCGTCCAACACCGCAAGCTCGGCATTTATTGACGTCATAGTTGATGGCGGCACGGTGACGCGCACATCGATGTTCGCGGTGCTTCCGGAGAAACGCGTATTCACGGCGCTCGAAGGGTAGATGACGCCCCCTCCCCGTATCCAGTTGTTGAAGAAGGAGCGGACTCCTGCCGTGTAGTCCTTGAGGAGTGCGACGCTTGAAAGGCGGTCGGTGCCCTGGGCGATGACGATCGCCATCGTCACCTCCTGCGTGTCGCCCGGGGCGAAGGTCAAGGGCCCGCTCGACTGCAGATGATAACGGTCTCCCGGCCCACGATAGATTCCGTCGATCCAGCCCCTTCCGGAAACAGGATCGCCGGCGAGTGGGAACCTCGTCGGTTGGTTCGTCGTCGGGTCGAGAGGAAGGGAGCCATTCGAGGGAGTAAGCCCCTGCATGCTTCGATACATCGGGACAGCTCCTTGCGAACCGGCAGGGCAAGAATACGTTGCGTCTCCGCAGAGGAAGAACATGAAGGCGGTCATTGGAAGATTCCTCACTCCGACACGGTACTCAAACCCAAAGAGGCCGGAATCCAGCGGGCTCCCCGCGCTGACGATCGGGCCTTGAAGGAGGACATAGCCGACAGCCGGTGGCGCATCGCCGTATACCGCGTCGTGGGGAAGTCCGTTGTAACCGTAGGCGAGGCCGAGCGTTGTGTCGCATCCTACGAAGTCGTCGTTGGCGCTGCCGAGGTCGAAGTCGCTCCAGTATCCAAGGTACATTGAGTCGAGTCTGTTCACTCCCTTGTTGATGATCGTGTACTTCTTGAAAACAGTGTTGCCGGGAATTCCGTCCTGAGCGAACCCCCACACGAGGCACTGAATCTCCAGCCCGATCGAGTCACTGCCGTAGAGGCGCCGTGTCACGGATGAATTCATGTCGTTCGCGACAAACCAGAGCTGCTGGTCACCGACGAAGCGCGGCTCGTCCCCGCCAGTCTGCCAATCGTCTGCGTCGAGCTGCGGCGGGTTCCACCGCCCGTCTGCGTTCTTGTCGATGAATGGTGCGCCAAGGTCGCCGGGCCACTCGATGTAATCGCGGCGCATGGCCGTGTAGAGAGCTGGTTCAGTCGCCTTCAGCTCCCTCCAGCTTTTCTGGATCTTGTAGACCCGGTGGCGTGGATCGTTCGGATTGTCCGGTCTCGCGTTGATGCCGCTCCCGACGATTGGTCCGGCCTGAAGGCCGTGGCTGTACTGCGAACCGCCCAGGGTGATGCGGCCGCCGATCAGTCCACCCCAGACAGGGCCGTCCTCGTAGACCGCGGTCTTCGTGGTGCCCTTCGGCCAGTAGAATCCTCCGATTCGTGTATTCGGGTCGAATGACCCGTCGCCGTTGTTGCCGATCCAGGTCAGAGTCGTGTTGACATCGAAGAAGTTGTAGTGGTCATTAGTGGCTGTCTTCCTCAGTGATTGCTTCCCGCATTCGTCCCCTGCTTCGGCAATAGCGGGGAAGACGACCAGAAGGACGAGAGAAAGGATGAACCGGCAAAGTGTTCTTGATTTCATTTCAATGCCTCCCTGCACCATTTCATCGTCCTCCCCCCGTTGTAGCCTGTATCGAGCACCAGGCGGAGACCCTCGCGTTGGACTGGCACGGTCACATGTCCGCTGAAAACTCCGTCCCCGGAATTTTGGTCTCCGTGTGTGCCGTCGTCCCGTTGAACTCGTGTGAGTTTGGATACCCGTCTGTGAAGCACGAAAAGAGCGTCTGGTCTCCAAGGACAAGCGGCGCGCCCGCTGCGCCTGATTCGAGAGAGGGAGAAAAGCGGCCGTGTAGGAAGCCTCTACCCCAAGTTTAGGGCGCATCTGAGAGATTATCAAGGTACAGGAGGTTGAACTTTATGGAATGTTTGTGTACTTTTGTGAAGCTATTCGAACGTGCCTACGAAGTCTCTTTCACGCTTGAAATAAGGAGGATATCCTAATGGCGACAATGATCACCACCGAGTGCATTAACTGCGGTGCCTGCGAGCCGGAATGCCCCAACACGGCCATCTACGAGGGAGGTGCACCGTGGGAGCTCAACGGGACCAAGGGCGAGCCGCTCAGCGCGGACTTCTATTATATTGTTCCGGAGAAATGCACCGAGTGCGTGGGACACTTCGACCAGGAGCAGTGTGCGGCCGTGTGCCCGGTTGATTGCTGCGTTCCGGATCCGAACCATGTGGAAACCGAGGACCAGCTCTTTGAAAGGGCGAAGGCGCTTCATCCGGAGAAGGAACTTGCTCTCACAGCGCAGACCTCCAAGTACCGCAAGGGAGCATAGGACATCTGCGGCTTCACTTCCTTTTCTTTACTCGCGCCACCCTGATGCGGATCCGGGTGGCGCATCTGTATTGTCGGGGGGATGAAAATTGGCACGAAGCGCACCGCTCCTGAGTTCTTCTCGGTGAAACCATCCATCCACAGAGACCCGGAAAAGAGATGAAAATCGGCCGCTACGAACTTCATGCGCTCGACACCGGCCGCTTCGCCCTCGACGGCGGAGCGATGTTCGGCGTGGTTCCCAGGGCCCTCTGGGAGAAAACGAATCCGGCGGACGGGAGGAACCGGATCGACATGGCGACGCGCGTCCTCCTTCTCATCGGAGAGGGAAGAAAGATCATCGTCGACACCGGCATCGGGACCAAGCTGTCGGAGAAGCAGCGAGATATCTATCGCGTCGACCTCACGCGTTTCTCGATGACGAACTCGCTTGCCGCGCTCGGCCTCACCGCCGCGGACATCACAGATGTCATCCTCACGCATCTCCACTTCGACCACGCGGGAGGGGCGGTGGAGCGTCTGAACGGGGAGCTGCGCCCCGCTTTTCCCGGTGCGAAGTACTACGTGCAGAAGAGGCACTGGGAGTGGGCGCTCAAACCGACGGAAAAGGACCGCGCAAGTTTTATGAACGACGATTTCCTCCCGCTCAGAGAACACTCGGTCCTCACGTTCATCGACGGGCCAGGTGAAATCTTCACCGGCGTCGAGCTCGTCGTTGTGAACGGACATACAGAGGCGCAGCAGCTCGTGAAAGTCGCAGACGGATCGCGCACGCTCCTCTACTGCTGCGACCTCATCCCGATGGCATCCCACGTTCCACTGCCGTACATCATGGGCTACGACATCCGCCCCCTTGTGACGCTCGAAGAGAAGAAGAGAACGCTCGCACGCGCGTTGGACGAGGGATGGCTTCTCTTCATAGAGCACGACCCGGCCGCAGAGATCATTACGGTCAAACGGACCGAGAAGGGATACGCCATCAAGGAGCGGCTCGAGCTCTCGCATCTCACAGG
>PEWR01000054.1:0-754 GCA_002779395.1 Ignavibacteriales bacterium CG07_land_8_20_14_0_80_59_12 | reverse complement strand
GGGTTCGGCGTGAAGCAGTTGCGCGTCGGGATGCTGCCTGAGTTCAGAGAGGGTAAGGGGACAAAGAGGATGGTGGAGGGAAGGGGTATGCCGCTGTCCGCCCGGACACTTACTGAGCTGCTGAAACAGAAGGCCCTTGCGCTGGGTTTCGCAAAGGTCGGCATTGCTTCCGCAGTGAATCTCCAGGGTGAGTATGCGCATCTAATGGAGTGGATAAGCCGAGGGTACAACGCTACGATGGAGTGGATGGCGCGGAACCCGGAGAGGCGTGCCAACCCGCTGGAAGTACTCCACGGCGCCCGGTCCGTGGTTTCTGTGGCATTGGACTATTTTCCGGGTGATCAGCCGGAAGCGGGACAGGGAAAAGCTTACGCCAAAATCTCACGCTATGCGTGGGGGGATGACTACCACGAGGTCGTTGCAGAACGGCTTCGGGAGCTTGAGGTCTGGCTCAGTGATATGGTTCCCGGGATTATCTCCCGCATCTATGTCGACACCGGACCGGTGATGGAAAAAGCATGGGCGGCGAGATCGGGTGTCGGCTGGCTTGGCAAACACACGAACGTTATCACGCGGGAGTTCGGATCTTATGTTTTCCTCGGCGAGTTGATAACGACCGTAGAGCTGGAGTACGATGCTCCTGCGCTCGATCATTGCGGCAACTGCAACCGCTGCCTTGAAGCGTGTCCGACGGGGGCGATTGTCGAACCGTGCGTTCTCGATTCATCGAAGTGCATTTCGTACCTGACAATTG
>PEWR01000096.1:15604-16123 GCA_002779395.1 Ignavibacteriales bacterium CG07_land_8_20_14_0_80_59_12 | reverse complement strand
TCAATGAATCGATGTCCGACGTGTTCGGTGCAATGGTCGACACGCGGAACTGGACGATGGGAGAAGATATCATTCTTGACCGGACGACATTTCCCACCGGCGCCATTCGTGATATGGTCGACCCACACAATGGGGGAACGCCCGGGAGCAGGAGCTGGCAGCCGGCAAAGATGAGTGAGTTCATCCAGACGACGCAGGACAACGGTGGTGTCCACATCAACAGCGGCATCCCGAACCACGCCCTCTACCTCGTGGCAGCGGCGAAGGGGCGCCCGACCGCCGAGAAGATCTGGTACCGCGCACTGGCGCAGTACCTGACGCGCTCCTCTCAATTCATCGACGCCAGGATTGCGACGGTGAAGGCGGCGACGGACCTTTACGGCGCACAGAGCTCCGAAGTCTCCACGGTGAAAAGCGCCTGGGACGCCGTCGAGGTGTTCGATGGGACGGGGACGCCTCCTCCTCCCACCACGAAGCCGGTCGGCACGAGCTGGCTTCTCCTCACGAACACAGATCCGA
>PEWR01000096.1:0-15540 GCA_002779395.1 Ignavibacteriales bacterium CG07_land_8_20_14_0_80_59_12 | reverse complement strand
CAGCCAGACCGGCGTTGGGAACCGCCCGGCTGTCTCGGATGACGGGCGGATCGTCGTCTTCGTCGACAACAGCCACAATCTCCGTGCTCTTGCTCCGAACCCGCAGAATCCCCAGGAGACTCTCCTTGATGGGAGCGGCGTCTGGTCAAGTGTCGCTATCGGCCTGGGGACGAGCAGCCTTGCCCTTACCTCGATCTACCGGGACACGACCATCTACTATCTCAATCTCGCCCATACGTCGAAATCCAAGGCCATCAAGATACGCACGCAGTCGTACGACGCTCCGAACGCCCCGACGGCCCTCTTCGCCGATGCCATGTCCTTCGACCCGAGCGGGCAGTACCTCCTCTTCGATGCCTACAACCAGTTGAGAGGTCTGGGAGACACACTGGGTTACTGGAACATCAACATCGTTAACATCTCGACCGAACAGATGGGAAGCGTGTTCCCGCCGCTCTCGAACGGCCTGAGCGTGGGGAACCCGGCCATCGCAAAGACGTCGTCTACCCGCTTCACGTTCGATCTCTGGGATCCGACGAGCCAAACCGACTATGTGATGGCGGCGGACTTCAACACGGGCGATGTGGGAACGGTCGCCGGACCGGTGAACGCGACACCCGGCTTCCCGACATTCTCCGCGAATGACGACACGGTCGCCTACACGGCCTTCGAGAATGTCTCCGGAGCCATGAGATACACGGTGAGTCTCATGCCGCTCAACGCAAACAAACTCAGCGGGACCGGCGCCCGCGTCCTCCACTCGACGGACGCCGCGTACCCGGTCTGGTTCGTGATCGGGACGCGGACAGCGGTCGATGACGGGGGTGTGCCGTTGCCGGCGGCGACCGCGCTCCTGCAGAACTATCCGAATCCGTTCAACCCATCTACCGAGATACGGTACGTTCTCGCGGTTCAGTCGGATGTCTCGCTCGAAGTGTACGATCTCCTCGGACGGCACGTGAGGTCGCTTGCCTCCGGGATGGAAACCGCAGGCCTCCACACGGTCAGCTGGGACGGAAGGGACGCTGCCGGCCGGGAGGTCTCGAGCGGGCTGTACTTCTACCGCTTGCGGACGGCCGGCGCGGTCCAGGTGCGGCGGATGATGCTGTTGCGTTGATGGGAACCACAATGACCGATCCAACTCAGACATTCCGTGCCGGGTATGCTGCAATCATCGGCGAGCCGAACGTCGGCAAGTCGACGCTCATGAACGCATTCCTCGGCCAGAAGATCTCCATCGTGACGCCGAAGCCGCAGACCACGAGGCACCGCGTCCTTGGTATCATGAGTGGCGAGAACTACCAGGTGGTCTTCCTCGACACGCCGGGCATCATCACGCCGAAGTACCGTCTTCAGGAGGTGATGATGGATACGGCGCGCTCTGCGCTCGCGGACGCGGATGTCGTCCTCTTCATGGTCGATGTGAAACGCGTCGATGCCGTCTCCGTCGAGGATCAGAACGAACAAACGCTTGGTCTCCTTCGCGTCACAAGTAAACCTGTTCTCCTCGTTCTCAACAAGATCGACCTCATTCACAAGGATGCCCTTCTCCCGATGCTCGATGCGTTCGGAAAGCTTTATCCCTTCAGGGAGATGATCCCTGTCTCCGCACTTACGGGAGACGGCGTTCGCGACATCACACGTTCGCTTGTCACGCTGCTCCCGCTGAACGAGCCGTTCTATCCGCCCGACATGCTGAGCGAGCAGAGCGAGCGCTTCTTCGCCGGCGAGATCGTCCGCGAGAAAATCTTTGAGAAGTTTCGCGAAGAGGTCCCGTATTCGACTGCCGTCCGGATTGTCGATTTCAAGGAACGCGAGGCAGGGAAGGATTACATCAACGCCGATATCATCGTCGAGCGCGAGTCGCAGAAGGCCATCCTCATCGGGAAGGGAGGGAAGGCGCTGCGGGAGGTTGGACTCTCCGCCCGCCGTGACATCGAGGAATTCCTCGGACGCCCGGTGTACCTCGAGCTGCGCGTGAAGGTCCGCGAGAAGTGGCGTGACAGTGACGCGTGGCTGAAGCGGCTCGGCTATGCGCCGGGATGATTCGTCTCCAGTTTCACGACACCAACCATCATTCCAGTCAGAGAGGCAACCCCTGTGCCAGTCGCTGAACCGTTTCGTGCGCTCCATTACGCGATTGCCCCTCAGCTCGGCGAAGTCCTTGCTCCACCGTACGATGTCATCTCTCCCGAGCAGCGGGATGATCTCTATGCCCGCAGCCCCTACAACGTGGTGAGGATGGTGCTCGGGCGCGAACACGATCCTTACGCCGAAGCGGCGCGGTTCCTCAGAGAATGGACCGCCACCGACATCCTTCGGACTGACGATCTGCCCGCCTACTATATCCTCCAGCAGGAATTCGAGGCGCTCGGGAGAACGTTCGTCCGCACCGGCGTCATCGGCAGATGCAGTGTGGAGCCTCCATCAGTGCAGTCGGGGATTCTGCCTCACGAGAAGACGCTTGCGAAACCTAAAGAAGACCGGTTCAAGCTCCTCCAGTCGATCGCGACGCAGGACAGCCAGATCTTCGGAATCATCCAGGACCCGAAGCATGAGTTCGCAGGCCAGCTCCTCGCCGTGACACAGGAGAAACCGCTCGTCGAGGTGACGTTCGACAACGTGATTCAACGCGTCTGGGTCATCACCGAAGAGGACTTCGAACAGTTCGTGGCGCGACATGCAGAGGCCTCGAACGTCCTCATCGCCGACGGCCACCACCGGTTCGAGACTGCGATCCGGTACAGGGACTGGCGGCGCGCCGAGGCGGCCCTCCCCACACCTCACGATGTCGACTACACGATGATGTATCTCACAAGCGAGCACGACCCCGGGCTCGTTGTGCTTCCGACCCACCGGCTCGTGTTCGGGCTGGCGGAGTTCTCGCCCGAGAAGTTCATCCGCGAGTTGAGCGGGAAGTTCCATGTCGTCCTGATGGAGCGGCACGATGGACAGGTTCCAGAGACGTCCCTCTTTGTCGTTGTCCTCCCTTCGGGGAGCTATGCCGTGTTTCCGAAACAACCCCCCCTTTCTGGCATCCGACCGACGGACGGTGAAACAGTGCTGAAGAACCTGCCGCTGACGATTCTTCATTCGGTCGTGTTCGAAGAGATTCTCGGGATTGACAAGGAGGCGCAGCTTCAGAAGAGGAACCTCGAGTACACAGAAGACGCAGCAGATGTGCAGCCCCGCGTATCGTCGGGTGTCGCGCAGATTGGATTTCTTATCAGGCCGGTGGACGTGTGGGAGATCTTCGCGATCTCAAACGCGGGGCTCGTGATGCCGCAGAAGTCAACCTACTTCTACCCGAAGCTGCCGTCGGGGCTGGTGATGTACCAGATGTGACGTCTCACCGCGGATTGGCGCGGAGGAGCATTGGGGGAAAAGAAAGGAACAGATACGTAATGTAACGCTCCGGCTTGCGAATTCTTCCGTCTCAATCTGTCTTCTATCGTGTTCATCCGTGGTTCCATTCCTTTCGCAGTCTTTCCACAATATCTTCCGGCGTGCGTGCGACGGTGATGTATCGGCTGGCGGACTCGCTTCCTTCCCATGCAAGCTCCTCGGCCAGTGTTGTCACGACCGGTTCCCAGAACTGGCCGAGGACGAAGAACGGTTTCACCGGCATGAGCCCTTTGTTCATATACTCCCACACGATGGCAAGTTCCACAAGGGTGCCGGTACCTCCCTTTACGACGACGTAGGCATCGCCTAACTCAATGAGCTTCTCGACCCGTGCGAGGAGCGAGCCGGCATTGATCTCAGTGTCAACGTAAACAGTCGCCCGGGCGCCGAACGCGTTCAGCGTGACGCCTATCGACTCTCCTCCCGCCTCCCTTGCGCCTCGTGCCGACGCCTCCATGATGCCGGCGAACCCGCCGTTGCAGACAAGGAAGCCCGCCTCCGCAAGCAGGTACCCGAGCCTTCGGGCTTCCTCATACTGTGGTTCTCCTTCGCGCGGCCGTGAGCTGCCGAAGATTGTGACGGTCTTCTTCATCTCTAATTCCAGAATTCCCAGTTGACGCCGAAGTGGAAACTCCGGTCGAGGAGCGGGTAGACACGGACCAGCATCGTCCTTTCATCCGTGACGTTGAGGATGCCAAGATGGATGATCGCCTTCCCGATCTTCCCGACAAAGTACGCATCCATCACCGTCGACGGGCCGAACGACTGGGACCCACCGGGAAGGACAAAGCCGTCGCCGGGATAGAAATCCCTCCCCTCCTGCCGACTATCGAATCGCGCGCGTATGCCGAGGCGGAGCGGCAAGTGGCCAGTGAAGAGCGTATCGATGAATTCCACCTTTGCGGAGCCGTATGCCCCCGGTACCGGAGTGATGGTTTCGCCGTGCTGCGAGTACCTGACGAGCGAAAACTGCGATTCGACCCGGAAGCGCCACAAATCAAGCCTCAGATGGGCTGAAGCGCCGGTGAGCTTTATGGGATCTTGATCGTTGAAAAATGCCATGTAGGGCCGCGGTATGCCGGCGCTGCCTGTATCGGACTGTCCGGCCTGGAGTAGATCCCCACTAATCGGCGAATCGATGTGATGGTAGAATCCTGTGACACCCAGCTCCACTGCCCGAGCAGGCAACCACACGAGTGTTCCACGCAGGTCCGTGTGCCGTTCGACACCGAGCGATTGTGCACCGGGATCGGGGACGACGAGCATGCGCAACGCGCGTTCGAGGAGAGACGGGTGCCGAGCCGAGGAGGATGCTTCCACAGACAACACCGATGTGGACAAGAAGTCAAACTCAGCACGCGCGCTTCCACCGAGATACGTCTTGCCATAAAGATGATCAATTCGCCCCGTGACGACCAGGGGGAATGGGATTCTTTGAAGCCCTGCCCTTAATGAAGCTCCGATCCTTGAGTCGTTCACGGAGGGAGTGGGGAACGATCCACGCATTCGCGAGAACGACGCCTCGCCGCGCGCACCGATCGAAAATGCCCCGAGGTAAAGGACATCGTCAACCGCCGCATCGAAGCTGCCGAACGACATGTCGACGGGAGCAACGTCCTCGTAGAGGTACAGATTGCTGAGTCCGGTCGTTTGTGTGTGGTATCTGAGCGTGGCACGCGTGATGTGAAGTGTCGAGTCCCGGCTAAGGTATATGTTGGCACGAAGATCGTTCTGCTCCCGTTCCTCTTTTCCGTTGGGATTGCGCACGGCCGCGACGAGTCCATTGTAGACATCGTCCCCCGATGTCTGCGAAAGGTCGACGCCGCCGTTGAGTCTGGTTTTGAAACGACCCCACAGGTCCGAAACTTCGAGCAGGAGGTATTTCGTGAACTGATGCTGGACCATTGCGCGGATGTTCCAGCCGTCGCTCATGTCGTTGACGTACCTGCCGTCGGCTGTTCCATGGACAAATCCAATGGAGGCATTCGTCCTTCGCGTCACGTTCTGTGAGAATGTCCCGTCGAGTGTGGCGACGCCGTACGGTCCTTCATCGTATACCACTCGGGAATACGGCCGGTTAGTGTTGTAGCGAGTGAGGGAGAGATCCACCGCCCCTGCGTTGGGTGCCATGGTTGTGAAGAGCGCTTCCGCCGGTGAGAGGAAACGGGCGCCCTTCAGTGCGTCGAAAGGAACGAAGCGGAGGTCGGGACTCCCGCTCGGGTCCGCTGACAGCCCTTCTATGATGATCGGCGAGTGGGAGGGGTCGAGTCCCGCGATCTCGACGAACGACGGCTGGTATGCCATTCCGAAGGAGGGCCTGTAGATGAACGGCAGAAACTCAAGCTCCTCGTCCTTTGTCATCGACTCCGAGTAGCGGAACGTTGAATCAGAGATGAAGGCGCGGGTCGGCGGTTCGGAGTAGCCGAGCCTCGGGACGAACGGGAAGAATGTCGAGTCGACGGCGGGAGATGCGGCCGGGTGAGTCCGCGCAGTGTCGGCTTTCTCCGTGACCTGGGTGAGTGCCGGGGCAGAAAGGGCTAGGGAAAGCAGGAAGAATAGCAGAGCAAGCGGGGGGCGCCCCTGAATTGATGCGGTCGCTGCAGGCGACCAAGCAATGACTCTGCGGCCTGCCGCGTCGTCAGCCATGCAGTGCCTTCTTTGGTGCGACGAGCGCCTTCTTTCCGCCAATGACAAGTTGCTGGTCGACTTCGATAGCGGCGGTCAGGATCAGCATGTTGAGTGCGCGGTCGATTTCCTCGGCCTGGGCGACGGCTGCGAATACCCGCTTCACCCTTCGCCGGGATGTCGCCACGGTCGCGGTGACGTATCTTCTAACGAGCTCCTTGAGCGCCTCCTGCCGTGAGAAGTACTGCGCACGACGCGCAATGCCCTGATCCCACGCCAGTGGCGTCTGGTAGAGTGCTCCTTCTCCCCGGATTGCACCGGTGCGGAGAATGTCGAGCCGCAGGCGCAAACCGTTCAGCGCGCGATCAAGTGCTGCTCGCTGTGCCGGACGATGGAGCTCGAACCGGTCCCGGATGAGCTTGCGCGTGGCGGACTCTTCATCTGTGATGAAGTCAAGGAGTTCACGCTCGAGCCGTGTGCGAGGAACGGACATTCCGCGGCTTCCCCGCCGCTGTTTGTGGACCGCGTAGAGAAGTGTGAAGCTCTCGCGCGAGAGGATGACCGGAAATCTGGAGAGAAACGGAACCTCGATGCAAGACCGCTTCTTTAGAGCTCGAGACGAGAACTCATTGAGCACTTCCCGAACCGGGGATCCTCCGCGCAGCGGAACAGATTCGCGTCCCATGATCGCCTGCGAGAGCGAGGGAAGGGCAAGGCTATCCCTCTGCGTCTGGACGCACATCCCCATCCGCTCGATGAAGTCATTGATCTCATCGAGGTTCGTCAAAGCCAGGTCCGGCTTCAGTCTCCACCGGACGCTCCGCAGAGCTGTTAGTTCACGCGGTGTCATGCCCAGTGCAGGCTCATCGTGCGAGCCGCAATCGACGGTTCTTCAGGACGCGACATCTATCAGAATGAGGTCGCGTTGAGCCGGCCCGGTCACCTCCGCGCGGCCGTCGGCGGTGACATAGACATCGACCTCGGTTCGCACCGCCATTTGCCCCGGCAAGTAGATGCCGGGCTCGATGGAGAAAAGGGCACCGGGGACGAGCGGCCGGTCGTCATGGGTCTCGAGGTTGTCGATGTTCGCGCCGTTCCCGTGGTCTTCCTCTCCGATGGAGTGACCCGTACGGTGGACGAAATGGTCACCGTAACCGGCGTCGTTGATAACCTTGCGCGCGGCGTCATCGGCTTCAAATCCCAGGGGTGTCTCTCCTCTTTCCAGTTTCTTTTGGACAAAGGCGACCGCGGCGTCGCGCGCATCCACGACGTGCCGCCAGATTTCAAGGTAGCGGGCCGGAGGGGTTCTGCCGGAGAAGCCGCACCAAGTGATGTCATAGTAGATCGATCCGGGAGTGTTCATTTTCGCCCAGAGGTCGATCAGCAGAGTATCACCGGGTTGGATCACCTTTGCGTTCGAAGACGTCGGCTCGAAGTGAGGGTCGGCCGGATGCTCGTTGACGCCAACGATGGGCGTCCCGTCCGAGCTCATTCCTTCTTCCTCGATCCTTCGGAGGATGAAGGAAGCGACATCGAATTCCGTGAGCCCGCCCCCTTCCCGGAGAGTGTGGCCTATCAGCTCAAAGCTCTCGTCCTTAATCCTGTCCGTGAGTCGGCCGGCCCTGAGATGTGACTCATAGCCTTTCCCGTCGACGAGCCCGTCGAAGCGCTGGACGAGACTTGCCGATGAGACCACCTCCACCCCGAAGCTTCGCACGAGATCAATGGTGCCGGCATCGGCAATGGCGACGTAGGGGATGTTGTTGTTGGGAGAATACTGCATCGCGACCCGCCGCGATCCGTCCAGAGAAACGTGGAGAAACTCATGGAGCTGAGGCCATGAACGGTAGATGAGAGTGGAGCCTTCAAGCGTACCGAGCTTTCCCGGCTCGACGGCACTCACGATCTTCGTCGGGACCCCTTTTGCCGGGACGAAGTAAAACCAGCGGCGTGTTGCGAGACCCGACTGGTCGAGTCCGAGTATGTGGTAGCTGATCGGGTCGCGGCGGCGAAAGTCCGCGAAGAGCCAGCCGTCAATGCCCGCTTCCCGCAGGGCAGCCTGGATATCCGTTAGTGATGCCATCGTGGTCTCTCCAGTTGTGCCGGACCTCCTATTGCTGCAATATAGCCGACCACAAGCCGAAATTCAATGATGCAGCAGAGGCGGGGGTATGCAGATGACCGAATGCCTGCAGAGGAATTCCAGTGGAAAGCAGGTTGCAGTGACCCTTGGAGTCGAGTGTTGCTGCCAGGGGAGATGACTGTTAGCGTATCCGCACTTCGCCAAATACCTGCGACGCGTAGATCCTGACCTTGCTGACTGCCTGTGCGTAGCCGGGCGTCTCATTTACGATCTGATTTGAGATCCCGCTTCTCTTCTCTTCGAACACGCGGATATCGCCGAACACAACATTCCCCCTCACCGAAATCGGAATCCCCTTCAGGCCGATGATGTCGATGTCACCGAAGACTCCCGAAACGGAGAGGACGCTTTCTCCGGGCTGCATGACAGCGTCCCTGAGGTCGATCTCGATGTCACCGAAAACGTTGCTCACCGATCCGCCGTCAAACGGCTTGTTTGCAAAGCTCAAAGTGAGGTCACCAAAGACATTTGTGCGTTCGAACGCCCATTTCTTTCCCGACGGTGACGGAGTTGTTGGTCCGTCTGCGCCTGAGCCCGATGTGTCTGGAGGCGTGTGATGCTCGGGCATGGTCCAACGGCGGTTGTAGCGGATGAGGAAGTCGAGTCCAAGGAGAATAAGGAGGACCGGCCACCACTTGTCGAGGACGTGCCAGAAGTCGATATAGTTGAGGTTGTCGAGGAGCCAGAAGATGCCGAGCAGGACAAGAAGCAGGCCAAAGAAGAACGATGGATGCCGGTGATGATGTCCCATGACCGATCCCTTTCAACGATAGGAGTTGTGCAGTCACTTCAGCAGGACCAGCCGACGTGTGAGCATCCCCTCGCCCGATTGAAGGCGGCAGTAGTAAACACCTGCCGGCAGCCAACTTCCATCGAAGCTCACGACATGGGTTCCCGCCGCCTCGTAGCCGCGGGCGAGCATGGCCACTTCTCTTCCGAGAGGATCGAAGACCTTCAGCGACACCTCGCCCGGCTTGCTGAGCGGGAAGCGGAACGTTGTCCCGGGATTCGCCGGATTCGGGTAGTTCTGGTTCAGCTCGAACCCGGGATGTGAACGCTCGTCTCGGGGGACAGCCGACGCCGGGCCGGGAATGAACATTCTCAAGGCATCGCCTATCCGGGTCCTCCAGTTCCCCCAGCTATGCCCTTCGTGGTACTCCCCGTACTGAACGCTGTACCCTGCAGAGAGAACAAGCGAATGGAAGCTTCTCACCATGGGGATCAGAATCGCTTGATCGTACGTTCCGATATCAAGATACACGTGCAGGCCCAGGCGTGGATCGTTCCTGTACTGCCCGGCGAGGGACGGATCTACGTAGCTCGATTGAGCAGCTGCGTTTCCGAACTCCTCCGGGTAGTTGTACGCGAGATAGAGTGAAATGTTTCCGCCGGCGGAGGCCCCCATCACCGCGCGATCCAACGGAGCGCGGCGTGTCCGATACCTGCGATCGACGAAACCCATTACGCTGTCAACAATGAATCGGCTGAAGGCGGCTACCTGGTTTCCCATGTACTCGGGTGTCCGGTTCACCGGCGGAACAAAGACGGCAATCACTGGCTTGATCCCGCGGTGGACAATGAGATAGTCGAGGACGTTGTTGGCCCAGGCGAGGGAGATATACTCGAGTCCGTCGTGGAACAGGATAACGGGGAAGCTGTCGGTGGATGTTGAATAGGATGGGGGGGTGTAGATTCTCACCCTCCGTGAATTGCCGAGTGTCGCGCTCGAGAGGGTCGTGTCCCACATGCTCCCGTGCGGGATGTCGGGGTAGTACTTGATCTCAGGGTGGGGCATGTAGCGCGGCATGCGGAGCTCTGAGTTCGGCCCGAACCCGCCGCTCACGGTGTGCGGGTTCAGCTGATCGAGGATCCATATCCCCCCGCCGAGGACAAACTTGTAGTCCAGGCGTGCGTCGGGCTCGAATCGGTCGGTCCTGTACCAGAAGTCAGTTCCCTGGAGATTCTCCATGCTCGAGGCATTGGGATTCCAGCCATTGGCGTCGCCGGGGACCGTGACGCTTGAAGCACTGCCGCGGTAGATGAAATGCGCGATGGAATCACTCTCGATGAAGGGGAAGGAAGGGACAGCAGTCATGAAGCTGTCGACAAGGGCCCCCCGATCGGACGCCGGGAGTGAGCGGGCTCTTGCGATGAATCTGTCGAACGATTGGGATGAGCTCGGCGCGGTGCAGACAACGAGGAGGAGACTGAGAACGACCGTACATCGGTGCATGGTGGACCCCTCTGCCAACTCCAGTTTTCACACGGACGACGGACTCCAAGGTACTTAAGCGGGCGAATGAAAACAAGCGCGATTTTGCATTATTCGGCCTGCGGCGGTAACTTTCCGAGCAATGAATGAGCCCGAATCATGCCACGCCGAAAGGTGACTCCCGAATGACTCTCTCCGGTTCGGAAGCCATGCCTGCAGTGCGCCCCCAGCCGACCCGTCTCTTCCGCTGGGTCGTCCTCGTCTTTATCAGTCTGGCGATGTTCGGCAACTACTATGTCTACGATAGCGTCAGCCCGCTCGCCGATGTCCTCAAACAACAGCTCGGATTCTCCGACGCGAACATCGGCCTCCTGAACGCCATCTACAGCATTCCGAATGTCTTCATGGTCCTCATCGGTGGGATCATTATCGATTGGATCGGAACGCGGAAAGCCACGCTCATTTTCGGCACCGTGTGCCTTCTTGGCGCCGCGATCACGGCATCGACCGGTACGCTCTGGGTAATGGCAGCAGGAAGGCTTGTGTTCGGCCTCGGCGCCGAGTCGCTCATCGTTGCCGTCACGACGGCGATTGCGAAATGGTTCCGCGGGAAGGAACTGAGCTTCGCCTTCGGCATCAACCTCACAATTGCCCGTCTCGGTTCCTTCGCGGCGCTCAATTCTCCGACGTGGGCGGGGCATCTCTACACAAGCTGGCAGCTCCCTCTCCTCGTGGCCGTCGGTTTTGGCGTATTCTGTGTCGTCGGGGCCGTGCTCTACTGGATCCTTGAGACAAAGGCAGAGAAGAAGTACGAGCTCGGCACGGCGGGACAGACTGATAGGGTCGTTTTCTCCGACCTGTTCAAGTTCGGAACGTCGTACTGGCTCGTCGTGGCACTCTGTATCACATTCTACTCGGCGATGTTCCCATTCCAGACGTTCGCTGTGAAGTTCTTCATCGAAGCCCACGGGACGACGCGTGAACTCGGCGGTTTCCTCTCGAGTATGCTTACCCTCTTTGCGATGGTCTTCACACCCCTGTTTGGACTCCTTGTCGATAAGATCGGGAAGCGCTCGCTCTTCATGATGTTCGGCTCTGCTCTCATCATACCCGTCTACCTCATGATGGCGTACACCCACATCCCGCTCTATCTCCCGATGGCGATGATGGGGATTGCGTTCTCCCTCATCCCTGCAATCATGTGGCCTTCCGTTGCCTACCTTGTCGACCAATCGAAGCTCGGCACGGCGTACGGCCTCATGACGATGATACAGAACATGGGACTCGCGGGCTTCAACCTTCTCATCGGCTGGGCGAACGACTACGCCGGGGCGAGCGCGGTGAACCCGGCCGGGTACCGCATCGGCATGTGGATATTCTCATGCCTCGGTTTCTTCGGACTCTTTTTCGCATTCCTTCTTCGGCGGCGTGAAACTGGGCCTGATGCGCACGGACTTGAATCCATCACGACAAGGGCGAAAACGGAATGACAACTTTCTTCGATCCAAGGACGAAGCAGAAACGCGCGTTTGCGCTCGATGCGCTGCGCGGGCTGTCGATCCTCTTGATGGTATTCTCCGGCGTGATCCCCTTCGGTGTGCTGCCGGACTGGATGTACCACGCGCAGGTTCCCCCTCCGAACCATGTCTTCAACCCAAGCCTTCCCGGTATCACGTGGGTGGACCTCGTGTTCCCGTTCTTCCTCTTCACCATGGGCGCCGCGATCCCGCTTGCGCTCACGCGTCGCATCGAGAAAGGTGTCCCTTTCTGGAAGCTCTCGCTTTCGTCGCTTGAGCGAGGTGTCCTCCTCGCCGCCTTTGCCCTCTTCGTCATGCAGATCCGTCCGTACCAGATAAGCGACACTCCGACGCCCCTCGTCTGGCTCGCAGGGCTCGCAGGATTTCTCCTCCTGATCCCGATGATGGCAAGGCTGCCCGAGAAATGGGACTCGTGGCTGAAGTACCTCGTGAGAGGTAGCGGATGGGCGGGGGCCGTCGTCTTCATGGTCCTCGTGCGTTTCAGGGACGGAAGCGGTTTCTCGCTTTACCGGAGCGACATCATCATCCTCGTCCTCTCCAACATGGCGGTCTTCACGGCCTTCTTCTGGTTGGCGACGCGAAAGAGCATGCTCCTCCGGCTTGGGATCTTGGCACTTCTCCTTGCCTCCAGGGTCTCGTCGACGGATCCGGGTTGGACAAACTGGCTCTGGCTCTCCAAGCCTGTTCCGTGGCTCTTCCAGTTCCACTTTTTGAAGTACCTGTTCATCACGGTTCCCGGGACAATCGTTGGAGACATGATTCTCGGATGGATGAACACGAGCGAGGCGAAGGAGGACCAGGCGGGCGCGTGGCGGACGCCACGCCTTGTCGTCACGGCCGCGTTGATGATTCTCTTTGATGTTGTCCTGGTTATCGGGTTGAAGAACCGTCTCGTTTGGGAGACAACGCTCGCCGCGGCCGGACTCTGCATCATCGGGTGGCAGCTCATCATGAATCCCCGGAACAGCACAGAGAGATTCCTCGCGGACCTTTTTCGGTGGGGAACGTTCTATCTTCTCCTCGGCCTTCTCTTTGAGCCGTTTGAAGGTGG
The DNA here is from genome assembly GCA_002779395.1 of Ignavibacteriales bacterium CG07_land_8_20_14_0_80_59_12. Classification (GTDB taxonomy): domain Bacteria; phylum Bacteroidota; class Ignavibacteria; order 0-14-0-80-59-12; family 0-14-0-80-59-12; genus 0-14-0-80-59-12. The sequence continues at coordinate 2,566 of PEWR01000096.1, read as the reverse complement.
AATCAAGAAAGATCCCTCGAGTCTGAGCTACTACTTTGTGACATCGGGCCTTGCCATCTTCACGCTCATCGCGCTCACGATTGCCATCGACATCCTGAAGAAGAGGCGGGGTTTCATGTTCCTCATCGAGAGCGGACAGAACCCGATGGTCGCCTACTGCGGCGTGCAGAACCTCATTCCTCCCATCCTCGGGCTGACGCACCTCGACCAGCTTCTTCAATCGATCACACCGACCCCCTGGCTCGGCGCCCTGAGGGGAGCATTTGTGACATTTCTCGTGGCGCTTGGTGCAAGTATCTTCACAAAGCGGAAGATTTTCCTCCGGACATAGCGGCATGGGAGGAAAACCGACAACGGCCGGGACGCGGCTTGAGCTGGTTCGGCTCAGGGAGGGAGTCATAGCGTGCCGGAAATGCCTGCGACTCGTGAAATGGCGGGAGAAGGTCGCACGCGAGAAAGTCGCCCGCTTCAGGAAGTGGGAGTACTGGGGGAAACCTCTCCCGGGGTTCGGTGATCCCGGGGCGAGGATGCTCGTCGTTGGGCTCGCTCCAGCGGCCCACGGGGGAAACCGCACCGGGCGGATCTTCACAGGCGACCGAAGCGGCGACTGGCTGTACCGGGCGCTCTGGAAAGCCGGCTTCGCCAACCAGCCTATCTCCGTGTCACGAGATGACGGGTTGACGGTCAAGGAGTGCTACGTGACCGCTGCCGTCCGCTGTGCTCCTCCCGGGAACAAACCGCTCCCCGGGGAGTTCCGAAACTGTCGTCCCTATCTCGAGCGTGAGATTCAACTTCTTGTGCACCTCCGCGTGATCATTGGGCTCGGGAAGCTCGCCTTCGACTCGGTCATCGATGCCTGCAGAGAACTCGGCATTACTCCGCTCGAACACCGTCCCCCGTTCAAGCATGGGACGCGCATTGAACTCAACGAACGGCTCACTCTCATCGCCTCGTTCCATCCGAGTCAGCGGAACACACAGACCGGGAAGTTGACCGAGCCGATGTTCGATGCAGTGTTCCGGGCCGCGCGTGCTCTGCTTGGGAACGATCCCTGACGCGTGCCCTGCTCATCGTTCCGAGCGAATGAAGCGAGCGTGGGAATCCCAACGTGTTCAAGCGAATGAAAAGTTCATCTGACTGACCTGTTTATGCTTAGGCATGTGGGTTCTAAATGGGAGACAAAGGTTCTTCTTCCCTGTTGAATCAGTCTCGCTTCTTTCGTATTTTGTTCTCTGGAAGACGATCTGGAGGGCTGGCAGAACGGCTAATGCGGCGGTCTTGAAAACCGTTGTCCGAAAGGACTTGGGGGTTCGAATCCCTCGCCCTCCGCAAGATCAATGACCCTTTGATCCAGGAACACTGGGGCACTCTCACCTCAGCGTTGCAGGGCCTCGTTCCGCATCGACGTTAGCCCTCCAGAGTGCACCTCGCTTGAATCCATCCGCCTTTGTTCGTACTATTCTCCTGCACTTCAGGGGCAGTTCATACAGTCACGCCCTTGCTCGAACAACACATTTGGAGGCATGTGAAATGAGAAATGATCAGAAGGCGTTACGCGCCTGCCTGCTTGCGTCAGCTCTCTTACTCGGGAGCGTTGCGTTGCGCCAGGATCTTGGCGCTCAAGTCATCCCCGTCCAATACGAAGAGCTCACCGCCCCGGACTTTGTCAAGGCTGTTGAGGAGTCCAATTGCACCTGTATCATTCCGATGGGTATCATCGAGAAGCACGGACCGCACCTTCCTCTTGGGACGGACCTGCTGGACGCGCGTGAGACGGCTATCCGCGCCGCGAAGAGGGAGTACGCTATCGTCTATCCGCACTACTACTTCGGCCAGATTTTCGAGGCGAAGCATCAACCCGGGACAGTCGCATATAGCTCGAAGGTCATCTGGGATCTCCTCCAAGAGACGTGCGACGAGCTGTCACGCAACGGCATCAAGAAGATAATCCTCTACAGCGGCCACGGAGGAAACAGCAACTTCGTGCGGTACTTCTGCAACGCACAACTGGAGAAACGCAGAGACTATGCAGTATACCTGTTCACGCCAACGAGCGACTCGGCGGCCGCCGCGAGTGTGAAAGCCCTGCGGAGGACAAGAGACGACGGGCACGCCGGTGAGAACGAGACGTCAGCCATGCTCGTCGTCCGTCCCGACCTCGTCCGCATCGACCAGGCGAAGAGTCAGAGCGGAGAGAACCAGAACCGCCTCGGTAACCTCCAGAATTCATTCCTTGGCATATGGTGGTACGCCAGATATCCGAACCACTACGCAGGAGACGGGAGCCAGGCCAGCCGCGAGCTTGGAGAGGTGTTGCTCAACAACCAGGTCGATCAACTTGTCAGGATGATTCGGGAAGTGAAGCAGGACGAAAATGCGCTCCGCCTGCAGAGGCAATTCTTCGATGAGGCAGAGAGGCCTCTCGAGACAGAGCAATAGACAGTATCAACAGCGGGGTGCCTTGCGTTGGGGGAAAACGGTCAAGGGAGCATGCGGGTAGAGCGTGACCGAGGAAGGATCCCGAAAAGGCAAATCGACGTGTATCCAGTCGGCACTGCTCTCTCAC
>PEWR01000109.1:1531-4632 GCA_002779395.1 Ignavibacteriales bacterium CG07_land_8_20_14_0_80_59_12 | reverse complement strand
TCCGCCGCCGAAGTACTCCTTTGGCACGCCGACGCGCACTCCCCTGACAGTGCCCCCAAGATCCGATGTGAAGTCGGGCACCGCCATGTCGGCCGATGTCGAATCGTGAGGGTCGTGTCCGGAGATCACGTTCAGGACGAGCGCCATATCTCGCGCATCGAGGGCGAAGGGACCGATCTGATCGAAGCTCGACGCGAACGCAACAAGTCCGTACCGTGAAACGCGCCCGTAGGTCGGCTTCATCCCGAGGATTCCTGTCAGTGCAGCCGGCTGGCGGATTGATCCCCCGGTATCGCTTCCGAGGGCGACTGCGGAGAGTTCGGCCGCCACAGCGACAGCGGAGCCGCCGCTTGAACCGCCCGGGACCCTGGTCGGGTCATCGGGGTGGAGGACGGCCCCGAACGCGGAATTCTCGGTAGATGACCCCATCGCGAACTCGTCGAGGTTCGTCTTCCCGATGACGATCGCTCCGGCGGCTTCGAGTCGCGTGATGACGGTCGCGTCGTAGACTGATTGGAAGTGCTCGAGGATTTTCGAACCACACGTGACGTCTTCTCCGCGCACGGCGATATTGTCCTTTACCGCCACCACGCATCCTGCGAGAGATGGTGTGGAGCCCTCGTGGATCATCGCGTCGACGGCAGCGGCCTTTGTGCGGGCGCCATCGCCGTAGACGCTCAGGAAAGCATTGAGTTCACGCCGCTTTTCAATCCGGGAGAGATAGTGGTCGGTGATTTCCCGTGCGGATACTTCCCCGCGGAGAAGCAGCGTCCGCTGTTCGCTATATGTACGTGGTAGAAGGCTCACGCAGGACGGAGAGCAGTGGGCTGAGCTGTTGCCGGTCCTATTTCTGGTCCTTGGACTTCATCGACAGGGGATCTTTTGGATCGATGTCGAGGTTCTCCTGGACTTCACGTATGGATTTCCTGAACTCCCGGATACCTTTGCCGATACTCTGGCCGATCTCAGGGATCTTCTTCGGTCCGAAGAAGATAAGGATCACGAAGAGGATCAGGAGGAGTTCACCGCCGCCGATGTTTTCAAACATCGTCTGCACCTCCCTTCAAAGCCTCACTGAGGCTTCTTTTCTTCGATCTTTCTCTGGTCATCCGTACGGGACTCGTCATCTCCTTCTTTCATGGCCTTGCGGAAGTCGCGGATTCCCCTGCCGAGCCCTTGCGCGAGCTCCGGGATCTTCTTCGACCCGAAGAAAACGAGGACGAGAAGGAGGATGAGGATGATTTCCGTCGTTCCAAAATTACCCATGGCGGGTCTCCATCAATTGAGAACACTTATGACAGATTCGAAGACTTTCCTTCCGTCGTTTGAGCCGAGAATCAGCTCGGAGGCCCTCTCGGGGTGCGGCATCATCCCGAGCACGTTCTTCTCGGTGTTTGTGATGCCGGCGATGTTGGCGAGGGAGCCGTTCGGATTCGCCTCCTCCGTGAGGTTTCCGTTTTCATCTGCGTAGCGGAAGACGACCTGTTCGGCGTCCTCAAGACGGTGAAGCGTGTCATCATCCGTGTAGTAGTTGCCTTCCCCGTGTGCGACGGGGATCTGCAGTAGCTCCCCCTTCCGGCACCTGTTTGTAAAGGGTGTGCCCTCATTCTCCACGCGGATCGTAACCGTCTTGCACACGAACCTCATGGAGGCGTTTCTCATCATAGCCCCCGGGAGAAGTCCCGTTTCGAGGAGAATCTGGAATCCATTGCAAATGCCAAGAACAATCTTCCCTTTCCGTGCGTGCCCCACGACCTCCCGCATGACGGGGGAGAAGCGGGCGATCGCGCCGCTTCGGAGGTAGTCGCCGTAGGAGAATCCGCCGGGGAGGACGATGACATCGATGTCGGAGATGTCGGACTCTTTGTGCCACACATAGCGGACATCGGCACCGAGGACGCGGCGGACGACATAGTAGGCGTCGTGGTCACAATTCGATCCGGGGAAGACGACGACACCGAACCGCGGGGCGCTCACAGCTCACACCTCCCGTGAGGGCGCCGCTGATCGGTGCGCGTCTACGTGGTCCCGCCTCAGCTCAACGCGGAAGTCTTCGGTGACAGGATTCGCCAGGAGTCTCCCGGCAAGCTCTTCAACGGTCTTGCGCGCGTCGGTCTCATTCTCAGCGCTGCAGGTGATCTCGATGTGTTTGCCGATCCGGATCTCCGCGATGGAGGCATAGCCGAGCGTGCGTGCAGCGTGGTGGACCGCTTTTCCCTGCGGATCAAGGACGGCCTTCCGCAACGTAACATCGACGTTGAACACGTAGTTGGGCATGAGGCTCAGAGGTCCATGCTTGAGAGTTCCTGTTCTTCCGCCGCCTCGCGCTCCTCCGGATGCACGGCATGCCGGATTGCGGTCACGAGCGCACGGAGCGGGCCCGTTGCAGCGTAGGCGACGAACACGGCGAAGAGCTGACTTCCACCGCTCCCGAGGATCACACCTGCCGCCGCCAGGAAGAGCGAAAAGCGGAGCGGATGCTTGCGGATGTCGCGCCTCGTGAATTTCGGTAGTGTGTCATACTTAAGCCTGCTCACCATGAGCGCGGAGACGACGAGCATGAGGGCAGCAAGAGAGAATCCGGCGGTCGTTGTCAACCCCGCGAGGTCGCTGTAGTAGGAGAGAACGAATGATGAGATCAGCATGGCACTCACCGGAATGGGGAGACCGCGGAAGAAGTCCTTGTCGAATCCGACAAGCTGGACGTTGAAACGTGCGAGCCGGATGCCGCCGAAGATCATGACGAGCGAGCTGAGGAGCACGCCGAGTCCGTTGAACTGGTAGAGGAACGCCCTGAAGGCGAGGAGTCCGGGGGCCGCTCCGAACGATACCATATCGGCGAGAGAATCGAATTGGGTGCCGAACTCGCTTGATGACTTCGTGAGCCGCGCCATGATTCCGTCAAGCGCATCGCACGCCGCTGCGACGATGATGAACCATGCTGCGGTGTGCAAATCTCCCTGGCTGGCGTAGACGATCGATGAGAACCCGCTGAACAGATTCAACACTGTAAAGAGGCTTGGGACGAGTGCCCGGGTGATCTTCATGGAGAGCCTATTGCTGGTTGGACATCTGTGGTGCCGAAAGCGCGAGCATCGTTT
>PEWR01000109.1:0-1522 GCA_002779395.1 Ignavibacteriales bacterium CG07_land_8_20_14_0_80_59_12 | reverse complement strand
TCACGGAGTCGTGCAAATTCACCACTGGAGTATAGGACTTCGGGAAGAAAATATCAACACGAGAGCCGAACTTGATCATGCCGAAACGTTCACCCGCTGTGACAGTCTGGCCAGGTTTCAAAGCGCAGACAATCCTGCGGGCGACGAACCCGGCGATCTGGCGGAAGAGAACGCGTGAGCGGTCGCCTTCGATGCCGATAAGCATCCGCTAGTTCCGCTCCGACGATTTCGCGTCGAATGCGATCAGGTAGTCGCCCGGCACGTATCGCAGATAACCTACCGTTCCGGAGATTGGGATTCGGTTGACATGTACATTGACCGGCGACATGAAAATGCTCACAAGCCAGGCGGGCCTCTGGAGGTAATCCGGCTCCTCCGTCTCGCGAAGGGCGACAATCTTGCCGTCAGCGGGTGAGATCACGCCATGCCCGTCGGCGACTCCTAACGGGCACTTCCGTTCGGGATCTCGAAAGAAGAGGAGTGTGAAGCCTGCGAAGAGAAAAGAGAGCGCGATGGCGACCGCCTTGACGGGCGGGGAGACATGAAAGAAGAGAATACCGATGCTAATCATCACTGCCCCGGCCACCACCTGCAAGACGACTGATTGTCCGTACTTGGTAATCCTCATTCCGGGATGCGCTTCCCTCTTCTTCAAAGGATCTGCACGGCAGCTACACTACTGGTGCCGGGAATTCTCTTGAACTCCCCAGCTGTATCATGACAAAATAAATTACCAACAAATCGCGGCAAAAACAAACAAGCCTGCGTCCGGGATCCCCCTCCCGTGTTTTGGCAAGCAATAGACCCGGGCCGCATGTCCCAGCAATTCGAGCCAGTGCTCTTTTGGCGTTTAGCCCGGTATTTTGCTATCTTCACTTGATTTTCTAGCTCGAATTCCCTATAATTCCGAAGGGCCCAAGGAGCACGATCGCACAGTTCATTAAGAGGCCATCAATGGATCAACACCGAATCCTTGTCGCCGACGATGAGGAGACTATCCGGGCCATCCTCAAGGATGAACTCGAGGAGGAAGGTTACGCCATCACGACGGCTGTTGACGGTGAGGACGCAATCCGGCTTCTAAGGCAGGACAAGTTTGATCTCGTTCTTGCCGACATCAAGATGCCCCGAGCCGATGGGTTTGACGTGCTCCGGACCGTGAAAGCAGAGCAGCCTTCGGTGAGGGTGATCATGCTCACCGGCTTCGCGGATCTCAAGAACGCGATCGAGTCAAAGCGGCTTGGTGCGGACGATTTTGTCAGCAAGCCCTACGACATTGTCGACCTCGTCACCACGATTGAAAGAGTTCTGAGCCTGGAGCCCCCCGCCTCTTGATGAACGCGGGATGCGCGGGTCTATCTCGCCTGCCCCGACCGAACTGGATTGGTCGAGGGTGTTTGGAATTCGTCCCGAGGTTCAGTAAATTACATTCTACAAGTTCCGGGGGGATGTAGCTCAGTTTGGTTAGAGCGCCTGCCTGTCACGCAGGAGGTCGCGAGTTCGAGTCTCGTCGTCCCCGCAA
>PEWR01000098.1 GCA_002779395.1 Ignavibacteriales bacterium CG07_land_8_20_14_0_80_59_12 | reverse complement strand
GGTTCACCCGCGTTAAGCATCCTCTCGATGATGACGAAGGCGCGGCGTCTGTCCCGTGTGCCGATTGCCTTCTGGAGCTGAAACGGGCTGTACGTGCGCGAGAAACCGATGACTTCGTCGACTGTTTCCTCGGAGACAGGCCCCGTTGTTCCGAGGTAAACCGAGACCTTCTCCAGCTCGCTCTCAAGCTCCTGGGGCGAATCCCCGACCAGCTCGTGGAAGCGAACCACCGCTTCCTCCGTAAACGACAAACCCCGCTGCTTGGCCTGCTCCATGATCCACTTCGGGACTTCATTGTCGAAGAATCCCCGGAAGACGGCGGTCCGGACCGAAGATGCCCCTTTGAGGTCTTTGAAGATCTTCCGGCGGAAGTCCGGCTTCACTGTCTCGAGGATGAGGACTGTACTCGGCATGGGACGCTCGAGGTACCCAGGCAGCCGATCCCACTCCGGAAGCTTGTCAATGTCATTCACGATCACGACACGCCGCTCGCTCATAAGCGGGTAGGCGTTTGCAAGGGCGAGGATCGTTGAGGTGTCGCTCTCCCCGCCGTCCACGACGTCGAGGTTGAAATCGCGGATCGACGCGTCGAGCGCTCTGTCCACGATCGCAGCGACCGAACGACGGATGAAGTAGTCCTCATCGCCGTGGAGGAAGAAGACAGGTGGGATCGTCCCTCTCCGAATCTCGCTCAGAAGAGTCCGGAATTCGACGCCCGGGTTCGGGGCGTACTTCTTCGCGTCCTTCTGAGTTCTCCGTCTCTCCGTGCTCATTTCCCCCGCCGGATCATCACCCCGGTCATCACCACTTTTTCCTTCGGCGCTCCGTCCTCGGGGCCCATTTGCGGCGTGACCGGCACCTTTCCGATCTTCTCCACGACGTCCATACCGCTGATGACTTTGCCGAAGATGGAGTAGCGCTTCGGCATGTCCGGCCGGTCCACGAGCATGATGAAGAACTGGCTTGTGTTCGTGTTCGGTCCTGCGTTCGCCATTGCCACGACCCCCTTCGTGTACCCTTCCTTGTAGCTCGCAGTCGCGTCGTTCAGCTCGTCGTCGAACGATCCTCCCCAGATGCTCCGTCCTCCTTCTCCGGTTCCGGTTGGGTCGCCTCCCTGGATTACGAAGTTGTGCGAGACGCGGTGGAACGTGACCCCCTTGAAGTATCCCTTCTCCGCCAGCTTCTCGAAGTTCTCTGAGGTCTTCGGGGCGTCCGCATCGTAGAGCACAAACTCGAACGTCCCCATGGTCGTCTCAACGGCCGCGATCTTCCTCGGGCTGTTCCATTTCTCGACCCGGTGGGAGCATGACTGCAGAGAGAGCCCAGCGGTGAAAGCGGCGGCAAAGAGGATCGGTACAGAGAAGCGCTTCATCGTCAACCTTTCCTTTATTGTCTCATAACAGAACGAGCGCTGTGATGCCGACCGCGATGCAGTAGGCGGCGAACCAACTCAACTTTCCTTTCCGGACGACCCCGAGGAGAAGCTTGATGGCGGCGAGCCCGACAACGTAGGCGGTCACGCCCCCTGTAAGAAGCGGAAGGATATCAGTGAGTGTTGTGTGGCTTGCATAGAGCTCCTTGCTCTTCAAGAGTGCCGCGCCGGCGATGACGGGCACTGCGAGGAGGAACGAGAAGCGGGCTGCTTCCTCCCTCCCGACACCGAGGTAAAGCGCGGCGCTGATCGTGCTTCCGGACCGCGAGATCCCGGGGAGCATGGCAACTGCCTGGCCGATCCCGATGAGGAACGACCGGGCGGCGCGGGGATTCCCTTCGACGCGGGGACGCGCAAAGCGTGTAAGAAACAGAATGATCCCGGTGATGAGAAGCATGTCCGCCACGAGCTTCGGATCCGAGAATGTCGCCTCGATCTGGTGCTCAAATAGGAGACCGGCGACGACTGCGGGGATCGTCGCGAGCACGATGTACCACGCAAGCCTGAGATGCTCGTCCTTCCGGTAATGCTCGGCAAATGTGAACGGGGAGCCGATCGTGTGTGCCACCGATTCTGTCATGAGAAGGAGCTCTTTGCGGTAGAGGGTGACGATGCTGAATAGGGTACCGAGATGTAGGAACACTTCGAAGGCGATATCACCGCGTATGCGGATCCCCAAGAGGCTTTCCGCGAGGACAAGATGCCCCGAGCTGCTGACGGGAAGGAACTCAGTCAGCCCCTGGAGAATCCCGAGGAGGATGCTGTTGAGAATGCTCACTGCGCTTCCTCAGAATGTGTAGAGAAGTCCGAGCTTGATCCCCGCGCTGAAGAAGGAGAGCGAGAGCGTCCGGCCCGCGCCTGAGCGGTCATGGAACGTAACGGTGCGCCCATCGCCGTCCTTGAGCTCCGGGAGGCTTGCGAAGCGGGCATCGGCTCCGAGGTACACCGACAGGTTGTCGCCGAGTGATGAGTTCCCTTCGATGTCGAGCGCGAGGGCGGGGCCGGATGAGCGGGCGTTCCGTTCCGCTCCGTAGACCGAGAGCTTCTCCGACATTGAGCCGAAGTACCATCCGAGCCCGCCGCCGAACTTGAAAGCGTAACCGTCACCGTCGACCACGCGTTGGAGCATGAGGGTCGGCATGTGAATACCGTAGGTAAGAGTCAATGTCCCGTAGTCCCAGCGCGACAGCTCGTACGACTTCAGGAGATACGAGTACTCGAGTGTGAGCGAGAACATCCCGGACAGACGGTACTCGGGTGCGGCGAAGAACTCGGTTGCCGTCGTGAACCTGCTCATCCGTTCGTCACTGGCTGCGAGATACGTGTTGAGGTAGTCGACCATATCGGAGGCGTCGGCCTCAGTTACACCGAGCCCGGCCGCGATGCCGAACGAGCCGACCCTTTCGGATGTCTCCTGTTCGCCCGATCGAGTCTGTCCGGTGACCGGAGAGGCAATGAGAACAGCACTGACGACCGCTGCGGCGGTGCGAGCGAGCATTTCTCTGAGGTCACGGTTCAATCGGCTCACCCGTACGGATTGACCTGACCATTGCGAATGTCGTCCGCGTCGTGGCCCGGAGCATCTCGAAAGAAATGAGGTCCTTGCCGCCATAACGGAGCAGCTCGAGGAATTGGTCCAACATCTCCGTCTGGCCCTTGTCCACGCTTCCCCATGTTTTAGAGTGCCTCGTGCCGCCGCCGTAGAGGGAGAGCGATGTGAAGTTGTCGAGGATCGCGGTCCTGAGCCCGCCTGACACTTCGATACGCTCTTTCGGCACCGATGCATCGCCGTTTGCGACGTAGGTGATCACGCCGAGGCTTCCGTCGGCGAGATGGAGTGCCGCGGCTGCGTTGTCGTCACCGACGAGTGATTCGCTGCCGGCGGAAACCGCACGCGCGAAGACGCGGACAACCCGTTGACCCGTGAAGAACTCGATGGCGTCAACAAAATGGCAGACCTCGCCGATAATCCTTCCCCCTCCTTCGACCGGGTCATGGGTCCAGTGCCCCTTCGGGAGGAATCCTGCGTTCACCCGGTACTGGACAAAGAGAGGCTCGTGTATCTCTTTGAAGAAATCCTTCATGGCGACGACGCTCGGTGCGAAGCGCCGGTTGAAACCGACCATGAGCCGGATAGCCGGCGTCGAACGCCGCGCTTCCTGAAACGCCGTCTCAATCTCTGCGAGTTCCTCTTCGTTGAGGGCGAGGGGCTTCTCGACGAACACATTCTTGCCGCGCCGCAGGCTTTCCACCACGTACCGCGCATGCGAACCGTGGCGCGTGGCGATGAAGACCGTTCCTATCGAGTCATCATTGAGCACATCGTCCGGGTCGGAACTGAAGCCTGCGAAGCCGAATTGCCCGGACACGGAGCTAGCCGTAAGGCCATGCGCCGTGACGACACGGACAAGCGACACATCCTTCTTCCGGCTCAGCGCCGGAAGGAGCATGCTTTGCGCGTACGACCCCGCGCCGATGAAACCGACGTTGAGCGGAGATGCTGTCGGAAGTGCCTTGGCGATCACGGCAACGGCCGGCGCCTGTGCCGTGGTGCGATCCTCTTCGTACTTCAAGAGGATGCCGACATACGGTTTTGTTCTTGACCCTTTCCTGCCTATGAGGTCGTACGCCCCCGCCGCCTCATCGACCGGAAAGACGTGCGTCGTGAGGGAGCGGACGTCGACTTTTTCGGCGGCGAGGAGGTCGAGAAACTCCTCCATGTTCCTCTGCTCCGTCCAGCGGACGTACGCGACCGGGTAGTCGTGTCCGCCTTCTTCGTACTCGGGGTCGTAGCGTCCTGGCCCGTAGGAACGCGACAGTCGGATCTCAAGCTCCTTGCGGTAGTAGACGTCCCGCGGCACGTCGATCTTCACATCGCCGACGAGGATGACTCTGGCCCGCTCGCGTGCAATTTCGCCGGCGAGGATAAATGGGTCGTTCAATTTCGTCGCCGCGGTAAGGATAACCGCATCGGCACCCCTGCCGCGCGTCGCAGCGAAGACGGCACCGCGGATGTCCTCGGCGGAACGGACAAGCACCACGTCCGCGCCGTGCGATTTCGCCCGGG
>PEWR01000049.1 GCA_002779395.1 Ignavibacteriales bacterium CG07_land_8_20_14_0_80_59_12 | reverse complement strand
GCGGGAACGGGAACGGGATCCACATAAGGCGCCATCCCCTCGACAATCTCGGCCGGCATGGGGACGAGGGAGCCGAACACAAGCCTTTTCAGCGCTTTCTTCCCCGCCATGGTCTTGGGCATGAGTCCCGAATTCGCCACGAATTTCTTGGCTGGCCGGAGCACCCGCTGGCGCCACGACAGGCCATCCACAGGGGTGTTACCGAAGAACGACGGCGCAAATCCATATCGCCGGAAGAGGTCCCGCAATTCCAGGACGCCATAGTAGGTATAACTATGCGGACTGGGATTGAAATCGTAAAGATCCTTGTTCGCGGATGCGACCAGCACCTTCCCGCCGGGACGCAGAACGCGGCGTACGCGGCGGGCGGGAAAGTGACGGGAAAAGTGGTCGATGCGCAGACCGGTGAGCCGCTCCCCGGTGCGACGATCTTGGTTGACACGGTCTGGATGGGAGGGAAGCCGATCAGACTCGACACCCGCCTTGGAGCAGTGTCCGATCTCAGCGGACAGTTCTTCATCCTCAATGTCCCGCCGGGCGTGTACAACATCAAATCTTCGATGGTGGGCTACACACCGCTCGTCCAGGCAAAGGTGTCGGTCGAGACGGACCGCACGATCACTGTGAACTTCAAACTCACATCGGCAGCCATCATGGCAAAGACGGTGGAAGTGGTGTGGGAGGGGGAGGTCATCAGGCCCGACGTGGCGTCGACGCAGGAGGTGATCCAGACGCAGCGGATCGAGGAGATGCCGGTGACCCGCGTCGATGAATTCGTCGGCAAGCTGAAGGGGATCGAGCTCGTCGACGGTGCCGACGGGCACGGCATCAGCGTCCGCGGCGGCGCCCTGCGCGAGACCGACGTCCGCCTCGACGGCCAGTCGCTGCAGGACCCGAGGTCCGAGATTTCCTACATCTCCCTCAACTCGACGACCATCCAGGAGCTCCAGGTGCTGACCGGCGGGTTTGAGGCGAAGTACGGCGGCATCCAGTCCGGACTCTTGAACGTGGTCACGAAGGAGGGGAGCCGCGAGAAGTACAACATCTCACTGAAATTCGACATGACCCCGGGCGGACATCAGAAATTCTTCGGCGAGAACCTGTGGGGGCCGGGCTCGATCATCCGGGAAGTGTTCACCGGCAAGTATGCCATGAACGGCATCCAGACGCATGACGACAGCCTGGCGGTTCCGTCGCAATTTTGGGGATTCAAGGGATGGAACCACAAGCGTGGTGGCAGGTGGGATGTGGGGACGTACCCTGATTTGCCGACGGGGTACACAACCAAACTCACCCCGGACCAGAAAATCGAAATCTGGAAGATGCACCATCCCCAGTATAACGTCGGCACCAGACCGGATATCTACGGCGAAGGTGCCATCACGGGGCCCCTCCCCGGCGCCGACATCTCGGGTCTCGGGTGGTACCTCGGCCGCACCACGTTCCTCCTCGGCTTCAAGTACGAGAGCTCACAGTTTGCTTTCCCTGTCGGCCCCCGAGACTCCTACATCGACTGGAACGGGCAGCTCAAGCTCGTAAGCCTGTTGACCCCGACGACGAAACTCTCGATCGACGGTATGTATGCCTCCGTCAGCTCCATCAACGAGGGGAGTGCGAGCACGTACGGCGGAGCGCTCGTGGAAGCCTCTTCGAGCTTCAACTTCCTGAACAACACCCAGAATGCCGTCCGGCGCCAGGCCCAGCTCATCGGGGGTGCGAACCTCGACCAGATCTACAACAAGAGCCGGTTCCAGTTCTATGATCAGCGGTACATCACCGGCGGCGCCCGTCTCACGAACACGCTTTCCCCGACGTCGTTCTTCACCGTGAACGCGCAGTTTGGATATAACGACCACAAGCTGAAGCCGTTCGAGCTCGATACGAGCAGTGCTGCGGCGTTCTTCTGGGTGGACAGCCTCAGGTTCCTCAACGTGCCCGCCGGCGGCTCGCCGAATGCGTCGACAAATTTCGGTTATGATGAGCTGAACATGTTCCGCATGTACGGCGGCACTCAGCGTGACGACTCGTCCTACTCTTGGTCCGCGGCATTGAGCGGGGATTTCACCGCCCAGCTCGGATCGCACAACCAGATCGAGGCGGGTGTTTCCGGCAAGCTCACCTACCTCCATGTCTATGGAGGCACCTGGCTGCAGTCCCAGCGGATGTGGTCCCCTGATCTGTGGCAGTACTACAACGTGACACCCATCGAACTCGGTGCCTACGCCCAGGACAAGCTCGAATTCCAGGGGATGATCCTCAAGGCGGGGCTGCGCCTCGATGTATTCGATCCCGACAAGGCCGGCTTCATCGTGACGAACCCCCCCGATCCCGCCTATGCCGGGTTCTACAACAGCGTTTACTCAAACCTCCCCGGCGGGCAATTCTCTTACGAACGATGGCTCACCTACCGCGACTTGCTGGCGAATCCGCCCGGATGGCCGGAGTCCTCGAGCAAGATTCAGGTGAAGCTCTCCCCTCGACTTGCGGTCTCATTCCCGGTGACGGTCAACAGCAAGCTCTACTTCAACTACGGGCACTTCTACCAGCGCCCGCCGGTGTCGTTCCTCTACAACCTTGTCCTTTATCCCAACGGCGCGACGATCCCCACCCCCGGACTCGAGATGGGACGGACCGTTTCGTACGAGTTCGGCTATGAGCAGCGTTTCCTGCAGAATTTCCTCGTGAATGTCGCCTTCTACTACAAAGATGTCCGTAACCAGCCGCTCAGCCAGACGTTCTACAGCTACTACCAGGATAACGTCGTGACGCAGTACGTCCCCGGCGGCTACCGTGATATTCGTGGCGTGGAGGCACGATTCGAGCGGAGCGTCGGCCGGTTCGTCACCTTCTGGGCAAACTACGATTACATGATCCAGAGCTCCGGCCAGACCGGAGTCTCGAAGATCTATGAGAATCAGATTGACCAGAAGGACGTCCTGCGCTCGGCAAACGTTACGACCACCACGCCCCTTCCGCGGGCGCACATCAACTTCAACCTCCACAGTCCCTCCGAATGGGGCCCGGAAATCGTGGGCGTTCAGCCGCTGAGCGACATCTTCGTCAATCTCTTCTGGGAGTGGAGGTCCGGCGGCCAGATGCTCTGGAATCCGACGGAGCCGGATGTGAAAAAGTGGCAGTGGCTCGACGTTGTCAACTACTCGAACATGGACCTTCGTGCCTCGAAGATGTTCAAGTTCGGAGTGATGAATCTCGAGCTCGTCCTTACGATTCAGAACGTCCTCAACCAAAAGCGCCTCGAGGTCGGGAACATGTCGACGAGCCAGCTCGACGCCTATAAGAACTCGCTTCATCTTCCGTTCTATTCCGGCGACAAGAAGGGAAACGACAAGTGGGGCGAATGGGACAAGGATTACATCAAGATCCTGTGGCCGCAGGCGCCGCTCTTCCTGAACCCGCAGAACATCCTGCTCGGAGTCCGAATTGTTTTCTGAGGTGAATGATGGATTGAGGGCTCTTGCCCTCGGACTCTCCCTCGTCGCAGTCCTTGCAGGGTGCCAGAAGAATAATAGCAACCCCGTCGACCTCGGACCGACCCCGGCAGCGACGGGCGGCAGACTCATTGTCGGGTACTATCCGTCGTGGAACCGCTATTCCTTTCCCTGTACGTCCATTGAATACGGAAACCTGACTTACATCGTACATGCCTTCATCTTCCCCTTTGCCGATGGCACACTTGACTACTCAGGCTTCTCCCTCTATCCGGAACTCATTGTGGCCGCGCATCAGCATGGCGTCAAGGTCGTCATCTCGGTGGGGGGGTGGGACAACGTCAGAACGCCGCGGTTCTCACAGATGACGGCGGACGATTCGTCTCGTGCACGCTTTGTCCGAAATCTGAGGGACTTCTGCGTCCAGAACGGGTACGATGGTGCGGACATCGATTGGGAGTATCCGGGAGTAGCTGATCGTGCGAGCTGGAAGAAGCTGTTCCAGGAACTGAAGGAAGTGTTCTCTTCAGTGATTCCGGCGCTTACCATCAGCATGGCAGCGCAAAGCTCGGATTGGAACAACGTCTACGATACCTCCGTCCTCGTGAACCTGCTCGACTGGATCGGGGTCATGACGTATGATTTCCACGGGTCGTGGACGGCGCACTCGGGGCATAACTCGCCCCTCTACGCACCTGCGAATGAGCCCGAAGGGTCGGCGAGCCAGTGCATCCAATCCTACCTCTCGCGCGGCGTCCCTGCCTCGAAGCTCTGCCTCGGCGTCTCGTTCTACGGATACAACTTCACGACAACGGGGCTCTATCAGCCGAGGACCGGAGCGGTGCCATCGGTCCCGTACTCCTCCGCCGTGACGTACCTCGCATCGGGATGGACGTACCACTGGGACTCGCTCGCCTGCGTGCCGTACCTGACGGATGCTTCTAACACGCACCTCATCAGCTACGATGACACCGTCTCCATGCGGGTGAAGTCCGAGTACCTGAAGAGCCTCGGTCTAGGCGGCGTCATCATCTGGGCGCTCGGACAGGATAACACCGGTTCCTCCCAGCTCCTTCTCGAGACGCTGGGCCGGGAGCTTCTCTCGCCTACGGCTGAGCAGGAGGAAGTCGCGCCGCCTCTTCCGGAGACAGGCGGCCTTCTGCCCAACTACCCGAACTTGTTCAACTCTCAGACCGTCATCCGCTACGTGGTGCCGTCGGGCCGGTCGCAGGCGCATGTCGCGCTCTCCATCCACGACGCGGTAGGGCGCACCGTGGCGACCCTTGTGGACGAGTGGCAGCATCGCGGCACCTACGCGGTGCATTTCGATCCTTCGCTCGCCGGCAGGGCCCTCCCGTCCGGCGTCTACTATTCCCGTCTGAGCCTCGATGGATATACCACAGCCTGTTCGATGACTTATATCAAATGAGGAGAAGTGAGTATGATGAGGAAGATACTCCGCGGCATTCTCTCCATCATGGCCGTCCTCCTGGCCTGGAGTCAGATTGCTTCCGCGCAGCCTGACATCGCGGGCCCGCCGATGACGCTCGATGTTGGCGCGTACAAGTGGACCTTCAACAAGACGAAAGGCGAGGGAGGGCTGATCAACCAGTACAGCTGGAACTTCGCCACCGGCGGGTCGAACTTCGATTTCTTCTATCCGCAGGATCAATACCTCTCGAACATCCTCTATCAGATATTCAGTCCCATCTGCCTCACCGACAGCGGGATTGTCGATACGGGCGGGGTGCGGCACACGCAGTTCTTCGACCTCACGAACCCGGGAGTGACGGACTGGACGTTCGAACAGCGGCGGTACCGTCCGCCGATCGTCAGCGTTGACGGGGTGAGGCTCAACCCGGCATACCAGAGGTACGTGGACCGGAACTTGAGCGCAGACGAAATTGTCGAGTTCGAGGACCTCATGCCGGTCTTCGGCATGAGAGGCCACGTGAAAGTCTATGGCTTCAGCAACCCACTCCTGTCGAACATTGCGATCTGGGAGGTGACCATCAAGTTTACCGGCGAGATCAAGCTGCCGCGTGAAAGGCCTCCCAAGCGTCTCGCGGATCAGACTCTCGAGCTCTATTGGCCGTTTTCGATCAGCTTTGGTCCGTCACAGGGAGGAAACCGGGAGGTCTACGGCAGCTACGGCTACGAAGGGGAGGATGACCTCGACAGTTGGTTCCGGATGCCCTCCACACTCGTCACGGGCAAACCCCGATCCAGCCTCCTGACCGCCTATTACTGGGACGCCTACAATCCAGGCCTCGCGGGAAGTCCGTCGTACCCCTCCAACGGATCGAGCGACAACGCAGGGGATCCAGACAAGGTGAAGGGGCATCTCCACTCGACGCAGGTCGCGGGGTATGCCCTCCTCTATGCGCCGAAATCGATCACCGATGCAGCCGACGATACCACGCAGCCCTACTCGATCCCGCATGCGAGCATTGACGGGGATCTTTGGGGAAATCACAACTTCAGTGTACGAGACTCCTACCTTGGGAATGACGCACGCGGACGGTTCCCACTCGATGCGGTGTCACAGCCGGGAGTGTATCCTTGGAAGAAGGGCCCGATGAGGTTCATCACCGTGGGACCGTATCGCATGACGAAGAACGAGGCCGCCGGACGGTACGACTCGCTTACCTTCGTGTACGCGATCGGGGCGGGGTCGATTTCGTACGACCTGGCAGACACCGTCGGGAAGTCATGGTTCAAGAAGGAGATCACCGATGCGCAAAAGGACCAGATCGTTCTCACCGGTCGGGATTCCCTCGCGAACGCGATCGACAGGGTGTACTGGGCCTGGAACCGGATCAAGCAGGGCGGAAAGGTCCCATCTCCTCCGCCGCCACCCGATGTGGACGTTCGGAGCGGGCCGAACAGGGTTATCGTCAACTGGTCCTACCCCGACCCGACCTATTTCAACGATGCCGTGAGTGGCGCGGATGATTGGTATGCCTGGCGGGTGTACCGGAAGACGGGTGCCTATTACATCGATGATCCTCTCGACCAGTACAGCGCTTCCAAGTGGCAGCTCATCTTTGAGACAACGGACCGGAACAAGACGACGTACATCGACACCAACATCACTCGCGGTGTGAACTACTACTACGCGGCGACTGCGCTCGACAACGGGCAGTTCAACGACGGGCCGGACCAGGGTGCGCGGCTCGAGAGCTCGCGGTACGCCACGCGGACATCGGTGTCGGCATCCTCGTTTAAGCCCGGGCTCGATGTGTCGGGCAAGGTCCGCGTGGTCCCCAATCCGGCGACCCGCGCGGCGGGCGTCATGGGGTTCCCCGGGACGCCGGACAAGCTTCTCTTCGTGAACCTGCCGGTGAAGTGCACCCTCTCCATCTTCACGGAGACGGGGGACCTCGTCAAGCGATGGGAGCACTACGGGAAGGCTGACGATACGTGGGACCAGCGTACCCAGGGCAACCAGTATGTCGCCAGCGGGATTTACATCCTCGCCGTCACGGGTGCCGAGAACCTGAACGGTGACAAGCTTGACGATCAGTTCGAGAAATTCATCATCGTACGGTGAGGCCGACCCTTGCCCAAGATCCGGAGATAGGAAGATGACAATTCGAAGACTTGGTACCGCGGCATTGCTCATCGCGATGCTTGGAGCGCTTCCGGCCGCCGCACAGATCGTGAAACGGGCGCAGGCCGGGTTCCGCTTCCTCGAAAACCCCGTGTCGGCCGAGGCCGTAGGACGGGGCGGGGTGGGCGTTGCCCTTATGACGAATTCCAACGCCGTCTACTGGAACCCTGCGGGGATCGCCTGGATCCCGCAGACCGCGGACATCAGCGTCAACTATACGAAGGGGATCGCGGGGATCAACTACTTCGCCCCGGCGGTGGCGCTGAAGTTGTGGGATTTCGGCGTTGTCGCCTTCAGTGGGACGATCATGGACTACGGCGAGTTCCACGGGACGCAGCGTGCGAACAACGATGCCGGCTTTGTGGAGACCGGGTCGTTCAGCCCGAAGGCAGTGGCGCTCGGCGTGGCGTTCTCCCAGAAAGTCAGCGACCGCTTCTCGTACGGCGTGAACCTCAAGTACGCCTACCAGAACCTCGGAAGCGCGACCGTCGGCATCTCGGGGAACGACCTCTCCGATCCGAACCTTCAGACCGGGACGGTGAGCTATACGAAGGGTGAACCGGCGGTCGACATCGGGGCCTACTACGATTTCCAGTACCACGGGATCCGGTTCGGCGCCGCCCTCCAGAACATCTCGCGCGAGTTGAAATACGAAGTCGAGAAGTTCCCGATGCCGTTCTCCGTGAACTTCGGTGCGACCATCGATCCGCTCTCGTTCTTCCTCGACTCGAAGGAACACTCGTTCATCTTCAGCGTCGAGTCGCGCCACCCGCGCGATTTCCAGGAGAAGATCAAGGCCGGGGTCGAGTACCGATATCAGGATTTCCTCACGGTCCGCACCGGGTACATGTCGAACTCGGATGAGCGGGGCTTCACCGCCGGGGTCGGTGTTGCGCAGGACTTCAGGGACCTCGGAATGCGCGTGGACTACGCGTACGAGGCGTTCGGGCTCTTCGGTGGTGCCCACTACATCACACTTGGCTTCGCATACTGACGGACCAGCCAGCGCCGGCAGGCAGATCTGTGAAGCACGGTTTCTGACTTTACCTCCGTTCTACCGCCGAAGGAGATGAAATGGCTGTCACGGTTGACTCTCTCACCCCACGCGACACGGGGCCGGTCCTCTCTCTCTGGCAGCGCGTCCTTCCGCTTGACGCGATAACGCACGATACGCTCGAATCGCGCGTCCTCCTCGACGAGAACTTCGACGAGAACACGTTTCTTGTGGCCCGGGATGACAATGCCGTGGTCGGTTTTGCGCTTGGAATGCACGCACGGCGCGTCCCTCTCGGGGATCACGATCCCCGCGGAACACGCGCCTGGATTACGGCATTTGGTGTTGCCCCCGAGCACCAACGCCACGGCGTCGGCACTGCACTTTTCGAGGTGCTCTTCGAGAAGTTCAGGAAGCTCGGGAAGGAAGAATGCTACGTGTCGACCTACGCGCCGGGGTACTTTACGCCGGGGATCGACGTGAAGGAATACCCTGGGGGAATGGGATTCCTGGAGCATCACGGATTCGAGGAAGTGTACCGGCCCCTCAGTATGGATGCATCGATTATCCTCTTCAAGGTCCCTGCCAGGCTGGCTGAGAAGGAAGCAGGCCTGAGAGTGGAAGGTGTTGAGATACGCCCGTACCGGCGTGAGGATCTCCTTGCCTATCTGGAGTTCATGGAGGCGGAGATGCCGGCTGACTGGCAGCGGATTGCCCGCTCAAACCTGCGCGATCTCACGCGCGGCCTTTTCCATCCGGATCAGATCCTCGTCGCGGTCAAAGCCGATGAGATCGTCGGCTACTGTCAACACGAGGGGGCTCATTTTGGTCCGTTCGGCGTCTCCTCGAAGTACCAGGGGAAAGGAATCGGTACGATTCTCCTCGGCCGGACGCTCGAGCTTATGCGGGCGAAGGGACATCACGATGCATGGGTGATGTGGACCGACGACCAGGCGGCGAAGGTCTACAGCAAGTTCGGGTTCAAAGAGACGCGCCGATTCGCCGTGATGAAGAAGGCCCTGTGAGAGAAATGCTTTCGCTCCCGGTCCTCCCATCACACACGCGTGGAGAAGAATGTGACCGATCCTGATACAGTGCACCTCTCAGCGGCGGCCCCTGCCAGGGCGGGCCGCCTGACCTCACTCGACGCCTTCCGCGGAATCACAATTGCCGGGATGATTCTCGTGAACAACCCCGGCGACGGGGGGCACGTCTATCCGGCGCTCCTCCACGCCGAATGGCACGGCTGGACGCCTACCGATCTCATCTTCCCGTTTTTCCTTTTCATCGTCGGCGTTGCGATGCCCTACTCGTTCTCCCGGCGTATCGAACAGGGCGCGAGCAAAGGGAGGCTTCTCCTCCACATCCTTTACCGAAGCGCTGTCTTGATCGCACTCGGAATGCTCCTCACGGGACTTCCCGACTACAATTTCGGGAAGAGACTGTTCCTCGATGTCCTTCAGCGCATCGGCGTTGTCTACCTCTTCTCCGGGGCGATCTTCCTTTACACGAGAGAACGCGGACAGGCGTTGATCGCTGCGGCATGCATCATCATCTACTGGGCCCTCATGATGCTGTTGTCCGTGCCAGGGTACGGTGCGGGGGTCCTCACGTGGGAAGGGAGCCTCTGGGGATACGTCGACAGAGTCGTGACGGCCGGGTGGCACGAACACGGGGAAGGCATCCTGAGCCTCATCCCGTCCGTTTCTACGGTGCTCCTCGGTTCTCTCACCGGATATTATCTCAGGTCAAAGAGGGGTCCGTACGAAAAAGTCGCCGGCCTGTTCGTGTTCGGGAACCTGGGTCTCGTTCTTGGCGCAATCATGAACATGTGGTTCCCGATTAACAAGCTCCTCTGGAGTAGCTCGTACGTTGTCTTCACCGCGGGGTTCGCATTGAACCTGCTCGGTGTCTGCTACTGGCTCATTGACATCAAAGGCTACAGGCGTTGGTCGACGCCGTTCATCGCCTTTGGGATGAATGCCATCGCTGCATTCTTCCTCTCGAGCCTGACCGGGCGTCTCATGGGGTTGATCAAGGTCCCGGTGGCGTCTCTGCCGGGTTCAACCGATGCCTCGTACGCCTCGCTCAAAGGATATCTCTACTCGAATCTCTTCGCCCCACTCGCATCACAGATCAACAGCTCGCTCCTGTGGGCGATCGTGTATGTTCTCATCTGGCTTGGCGTCATGTCGGTTCTCTACAGGCGAAAGATATTTGTGAAGATATAGGTGACCAATCATGCCTGACGAACAACGAACGATCCTCGCAGTGGGTGCCCACGCCGGCGATATGGAGGTCTCATGCGGCGCCGTCCTTGCAAGGCAGTCACGACTCGGCGACCGGGTCATTTTCCTCCATCTGACGCTGGGCGAGGGAGGGAATCCCCGGATTTCTTCCGCCGCATACGTTGATCAGAAGCGCCGCGAGGCGGAGGCGGCTGCGAAGGCCATCGGTGCCGGAGTCATTTTCGGACCGTACAGGGACGGTGAACTGCCCGACGATGAAGCGCCGCGCCGGTACACTGCGGACGTCATCCGGCAGGTGAAGCCGACCCACGTCATCACGCACTGGCGGAACAGCATTCACAAGGATCACGCCGCGGCGCATGCCATCACGATGGACGCCGTCCTCCTCGCCTCGCTCGAGGGAGTCGAGAGCTCTCATCCACGGCACCGGGGCGTGAGGAAGATCTACTTCACCGAGAACTGGGAAGACCCGGAAGGCTTTCATCCGTATATCTACATCGATGTGGCCGACGACTTCGAAGCGTGGGAACGCTGTGCAAAGTCGTACGAGTTCATCCGCGGGGGTATCTCCACGTTCCCGTATTTTGAGTACTATTCCGCACTCGCTCGTGTTCGTGGCGCGGAGAGCGGACTTCGCCTCGCAGTTGCATTCGATGTCGACCCGTTCGAGAAAAAGAATACCTACACCTCCCTCCCGTGATGAGGAGCCGTTGATAGTATGACCTATCGTTTTCGTTGCTACCGGGGAGGCGATGAAGAGCAGATCATCAACCTCTGGAACCGCTGCCTCACGAGAGACCCGGTCACACGCGAGAAGTTCAGGCGAAAGATTCTTCTCGATGAGAACTTCGATCCGCGCGGCTGCCACGTGGCGGAGTCAGGGAAACATGTCGTCGGTGTCTGTCTCGCCCTCAGGAGGCGATTCCCTTACTACGGACTCGGGCTCGAGGCCGAGAAGGGATGGATCACGCTGCTCTTTGTGCATCCTGACCACCGTCGGCGAGGCATCGCATCGGGCCTTCTTGACCGGTCTGAGCAGTTCCTGAAGAAAAACGCCGTGCGGGACGTCCTCGTGTCACCGTATACACCGAACTACATCATTCCCGGCGTCGATGTCGATGCGTACGCCGATGCACACCGCCTGCTCCGGGCACGAGGGTACAAGGGAACAGAAAAGGTTTACAGCATGGGGCGCTCGCTCCTCGACTTCCGCGTATCCGAAGAGATGACGGAGCGGTGTGCGAGCCTCGAGGCGCAGGGCATCTCCATCAAACCATTCGAATCCCACTACACGGTCCCACTCCTCGATTTCCTCGGCCGAGACTATCCGGGCGATCTCTTCCGCACCGCGCTTGAATGCTTGAGGGCGGCTCCCAACTGCGACGAAATCCTCATTGCTGTGAAGGAGGACGAGGTTGTCGGCTTTAGTCACTTCGAGCAGGAGCACTTCGGGCCGTTTGCTGTCGCGCCGTCCCTCGGCGGAAGGGGGATTGGAACCTGCCTTTACTACAGGACCGCAGCGCACATGAAGGAGAGAGGGCACCGGAACCTGTGGCTCGCATGGACGACGGGCCACGCGAAGGACTTCTATCATAAGATGGGGCTGAAAACACTGAGACGTCATGAAATCATGTCGAAGAGTCTGTCGGAGGACAGGAGCGCATAATGAATTTTTACCTTCTTGATTGGCTCATCCTTTTCTTCTACCTCGCGTTCTCCGTTTTCATCGGCGTGCGTGCAAAGAAGTACGTCGAGAACGTTGAGGGGTATTTCGTTGCGGGACGGAAGGTGCGGGTTGCCCTCGGCTCGGCGACGCTGATCGCGACCGAGATCGGCATCGTGACGTTCATGTACATGGGCGAGCTCGGCTACGTGACCGGCTTCTCATGCTTCTTCCTCGGCATCATCGGGTTTCTCGCGTACATGGTGATCGGGAAGACGGGATTCGTCGTCCAGGGGCTTCGGAGACTCAGGGTCATCACGATTCCCGAGTTCTACGAGCTCCGGTACAGCCGGATGGTCCGCTTCATCGGCGGCATCATCCTCTTCCTCGGCGGCGTCCTCAACATGGGTGTGTTCCTGAAGTTCGACGGGATCTTTCTCTCACAGACAATGGGGTTCGCGGACGCCGGCGCGGCGCTCGGCAGGGTGCCTGTCCTCATGTCGCTCGCCCATACCCTCGGGATGAACGAGGCGACCATGATCCTGTTCCTCATCATGACCATCATGCTTCTCATCGTTATCGCATACACGGTGCTCGGCGGCATGTTCTCGGTCGTGATCACCGACTTCACGCAATTTGTCGTCCTCACGTTCGGGATGTTCGTTGCCACCATTTTCGTCCTTATGCGTGTGAGCTTCGGCGAGGTGGCCGCGGTTGTCACGCGCGAACTCGGGGACGCCGGTGTAAATCCGTTCGCTAACCCACGCTTCGGTTGGGTCTTCTTTCTCTGGATGCTCATCGGTGCCATCACGACCTCGGCTCTCTGGCAGCCTGCGGCCTCAAAATCACTCGCCTCGGAGAGCCCTGAGGTAGGGAGGAAGGTGTTCCTCTTCACCGGCCTTACGCTTGCGGGGCGCTACATGATCCCGATGTTCTGGGGCGTCGCAGCGATCGCGGTCTTTGGGCCGAAACTCGACACGATGACCGCCATGCCGAAGCTCCTTGCCACGAGTGTCCCGTCGGGTTTCCTCGGACTCATGGTCGCCGGGATGCTGGCGGCGTCGATGTCCACCTACAGCGCCTACATGCTTGCGTGGAGTTCGGTGGCCACGCGTGACATCATCGGACCCGTGCGCCGGAGGCCGTTGAGCGGGCACGGAACCATCACCGTGAGCCGCATCATCTCCGGATTCATCGGCCTCTTCCTTCTCGTCTTCGGGCTCTGGTACCAGATCCCCGCCACGGCCTTTCAGTACATCGCCATCACGGGGGCAATGTACACAGCGGGCGCGTTCGGCTGTGTCGCGGCGGGACTCTACTGGAAGAAGGCGAACGTCGTGGGGGCATACGCCTCGATTGTCATGGGAGCCCTTGCCCCTGTCGCCTTTCTCGTTCTCGAGGGATTAAAGAGATCACTCCCGCAAGGGCTCCTTTTCCTCGTCGACGTTAATGTATCGGGTCTTCTGAGCTTTTTCCTCGCGGCACTCGGGATGGTGGTGGGTTCACTCCTGACGCAGAAGTCTCATCCGCCTATCCGCCTCCCCCAGCTGGAGGAGCGCTCGAAGTAGCTGGCCGAGCCGCCGCCAGCGGGCGGCGTCGGGACAACGATGAATCACGAAAGGATCATTTCATGGCAACCGGCGGAATCATCTGGCTCGTAGTGTACGCGGCGGCAAGCCTGCTGTTCTTCGCCGTTGCGGGAATCATTGCGGTCCTGGGATTTCAGGATCTGAGGCTCCTCCTGTCGCGGTCCGATAAGAAATCAGAAAAGGAGAGGTGAACAGATGAAGATGATACTCCGCCGTTTCCCGCTCCTTGTGTTCGCCTGCCTCTCTGTTGCCGCAGCACAGAACGCGAGCGTCACCGTCGATGCGAAGAAGGAAACAGGCAGGATCAACCCGTATCTCTACGGACTCAACGTCGCGCGCTGGGACGAGGGCCTCTTCCCCGGTCCTCCGAACGAAATGCTGCTCACGTGCGACCGCGATGCGATCGCGAAGGTAAAGGCGGCCGGCTTCACGCTTCTGAAATACCCCGGCGGGAACGACGCGGACCAGTACATCTGGAACAGTCCGAAGAACAGTCCGGGGGAAATGGACACGGACGAGTACGCCGCCCTCCTTCGGGAAACCAACTCTGTCGGCTTCATCACGGTGAACTTCAACGAGCCGCCGTCACTCGCCGCCGAATGGGTGCGCTACTGCAACAGAGTGAAGGGGTACAACATCCCGTACTGGGAGGTCGGCGACGAACAGTGGGGGGCCTGGGCGATAGGCCATACGACGCCCGAAGGGTACGGCGCGCGGTTCGTCGAGTTTGCGAAGGCGATGAAGGATGTCGACCCGACCATCAAGATCGCCATGAACATCGTTCCAAGTGACGACCCGAATGGCTGGTCCGTCCGCGCCCTCAGGTCGGCACGCGACTACGTTGACCTCGTAACGTACAGCTGGTACCCGATCACGAACAAGAATGAGAACGCCGATACCCTTTTCGCAAGCATGAGGAAATTCAGGGGAGGGTACGCCGCCATGCGGCGCGCCATCCAGGCCGCACTGCCGAAGGAGAAAGCCGACGCGATGTGGGTCATCAACGTCGGCTATAACTCGGTCTCGGGGTACCCCGGACCGTTTGTCCTGTCGATGGCAAATGCCCTCTACATCGCCGACATGGTCGGCACGATGGCCGAGTTGGGCGAAGCGATAAGCTGCTACTGGGCTTTGCACAACGCGTATCCCCCGGGCAGGAGCGACTACGGAATTCTCTCTGCCGAGGGGAAGAATCTCCTCCGCAACAACTACTTCGTCTTCGAGATGTTCACTCGGCACTTCGGTGACGTGATGCTGCAGAGCAGCTCCGGCGACGCGGCCGTCTCCGCTTATGCGAGCCGCCGCGGCAATGACACGCTCTCGGTGATCTTGCTCAACAAGGACGGGAAGTGTTCGCACCCGGTCACGATCGAGCTCGGTGATTTCAAGGCCGTGCCGAACGCCCACGTCTGGATTCTTGATGAAAAGCGGAAGCTTGAACAGCTTGTCGACGCGAGTGTGACGGGCTCGCGCCTCACGCTCGAACTTCCTCCGTACTCGGCGGTCGTCGTGAATGCATTGAGGGAAGGAGCCACGCTTCCCCCCGTCAACCTTGCGCTCGGGGCGAAGGCCTCGGCGTCGACCTACTCGACAACCGATCCCTACTTCGGACCGGGAAGCGCTGTGGACGGGAAACCGTTCACGCGCTGGGCCTCGGCGGCGTGGGCATCCAAGGACGGAACGGACCCGGAGTGGTTCGAGTTGGACTTCGGTGCCCCGCGGACGTTTGACTGTTGTGTGCTGAAGTGGGCGAAGGGGTATGGCCTTCAGTACACGCTCGTTGTGTCCGATGATGGAAAGGAGTGGCGTGAGATCGTAAAGGAGTCCGATGGGAAGGGGGGCATGGAGGAGTTCAATTTCGCTCCCGTGAGAGCGCGCTACTTGCGGCTTAAGGGAACAAAGGGGAGCTCGGGGAAGGGGACGATCTCAACTTACTCCCTCTATGAGTTCGAGGTGTTCGACACTCGTGCCCCTCGCAAGTTCTGATCGGGTCAGTATCCCTCCCGGGAAGCAGCAAAGCCCGTTCCGATCTGTATGCTGGAAGGGGCTCTTTTTTGCGGCGGCATTAGGCGGAAAGCCGCCTGGAATCCGCTGAATCCAGGGCGTGCGCCGCTGATTGCATTTTTGCCAATTCTTGATATATTTAGTTGTCTTTCCCTTCTCATCTGCATGTCGTGTACCTTCGCGAGGAAATGGTTGAACTATTCCAGGGAGGATTGAACATGCATGTCAAACGGCTCACCCTTCGGATCTTGACCGTGGTTCTCCTGGCGCTTGCTTTCGTGTGCAGCACCCTGCGTGCGCAAACGTTCGATGCCATCAAGAAGCAGGTCAAAGTCCACACCCTTGCCAACGGGATGAAGTTCATCGTTCTGGAGCGCCATGACGCGCCCGTCGTCTCGTTCCATACCTACGCCGACGTCGGCTCGGCGCAGGAAGTGGACGGTATCACCGGCATCTCGCACATCCTCGAGCATATGGCCTTCAAGGGGACGAAGACTGTTGGCACGAAGGACTACGCCGCCGAGTCGAAGCTGCTCGATGAGATGGATCAGCTGTATGACAAGCTGGTCCGGGAGCGGAACACCGTGAAGCCTGACACCGCGAAGATCAAAGCGCTCCAGGAGGAGTTCGATAAAGTCGGAAAGGCGGCGCAGGACCTTGTCGTGGTCCAGGAGTACTGGGACCTCATCATGA
>PEWR01000045.1 GCA_002779395.1 Ignavibacteriales bacterium CG07_land_8_20_14_0_80_59_12 | reverse complement strand
CACCCGTTCGAATCCGAGCGCCTTCATCTCCCCGGCAAGCTCCACCGCGGTCCGCGGTGTGCTTTCCTTTCCCCCCTTGATAAATACAATGTCCCCCTGGACTCCAATGGCGAGTGCAATCCGCCGTGGGCCGTAGCGTGCGATGAGGTCTGCCGTCGCCGACGGGTCCTCGATCACCATGGTCCCAATCGTCACGCGGTAGACTCCTGCGTCCAGAGCTCTTGCCGCAAGCTCCGCTGTGCGGAGCCCGCCCCCGTACTCGACGGGGATGTCGACGGAGTCGACGATCTGCTTCACAACATCGAAGTTCCTCGGAACGCCGTCGCGGACTCCGTCAATGTCGCCGACATGCAGCGCCTTCGCGTTCTCACGCCGCCAGAGCTTTGCGAGCTCCACGGGATCGTCGCTGTAAATCCCGCTCCTCCCTGCAACCCCCTCAATAAGGCAGAGCGACCGTCCCCCTGAGATGTCAATGGAAGGGATGACGAGAATCATGTCGAAATCGCCACCTTGTTTATAACCGGCTCGTCCAAGACTGCAGGTTCCTCGATAATTTGCTGAAATTCCGGCTCATTTCCAAAGTCATTCTTGGAACAGGGAAGCAGGTGCAGAACGAGACCACGAATTGACACGAAAGAACACAGGAGAAGTGCACGGATGAGGAGACCTTGCGGAAAGAGAGAAAGAGACAAGATGGAACCGTCGATTGGATTTCTGCAGGGACACGGATATGTCGCCCCGCTGAAGAGCGAAAGACGCGCCCCGCCTCGAAGGTGAAGACAATCTCCTCGCCGAGCGTCTGCCCGCTTCCCACAGGCTGAGGCACGGGCGGCGGGACTGGGTACATATAACGCAACAGCCGCCCGGTGGGTGCGGTGCGGCTGTGCGATTGGAGGCCATGCGTGGTGCCTCCGCGGTCTGTACTGAGTGGTTATCTGAGGAGGAGCATTTTCCTTGTTGCAGTGAAGTCACCCGCCTTGAGCTGGTAGAAGTAGACGCCCGACGGCACGCTCACGCCGCGGTTGTCCGAGGCGTCCCACGTCACATGGTGAGTTCCCGCGTCCATGACACCGCTCACGAGCGTCGCAATCTTCTGTCCGATAATGTTGTAAGCGGAGAGCTCGACGTGCGACGTCTTCGGCAAAACGAATGCGATCTGCGTCGTCGGGTTGAACGGGTTCGGATAGTTCTGCTCGAGCGCGTATGTCTCCGGCGTGGTCTCGGTGTTTCCGACGGAGAGAACCGACTGGGAGAGCGTGAAGTCTACGCTCGAGGGGGACGGTGCGCCGTTCGCCGTATACGTCGGTGCCGCCGTCGCAGGGGATGGAGGATCGTAGCCCGGCTTGTCAACAGCGAGGAGGTACGTCCCCGGAGCGAGACCGCTTACGGCATACCTGCCGCCATTGTCGCTCAACGCATAGGCGGCAACGTTCCCATCAAGGGATGCATAGACGAGGGCGCCGCTGATGCCGGTCGAGCCGGCAACGACCTGACCGTTGATCGACGTGAACCCGGCTGTGGTGATGGGAAGCGGCTTCACGTAAATGTTGATGCCGATTACACTGTTCCCGCTGACCGTAACAGGTGCCGCGTCCTTCCAGAAGTGCGTGATGCCCTTCGTGCTGTAGAACGAGGGGGCGTAGCGTCCGGCTGGGACCGCGAGGATGATGTAGTCCCCCGGCGGGAGGTTCGAGAACGTGTAGGTGCCCGTGCTGTCAGTCTCCGTCGTGTACACACGGACGGCGTTGCTGCGGTCCAGCGGCGACAGAATTGCGCCGCGGTTGTTGAATGCAAGGACGCGCGCCATGACGCCGCTCAGTGTCGTCGAGTCAATCACCCTGCCGCTGATGCTCCCCGGAGACGTCGACACCTTCACGAGGTTGAAATTGATGCCCGTGACGTTGCCTGCCACAGAGATCGTGTCGGCCTCGAGGAAGTTCGTCTTGTGGTCGTAGTACTGGTTCATGTATCCGCGTGCCGTCGCGAGTGCAATGTAGCTGCCGCCGAGAACTTTCACGGAGAAGTTGCCGAGCGAATCGACATGCGTTCTCGTGACGAACCGGGACGGCTGCTCGAAGCTGAGGTCATTCCATGTGGGCTCTCCGCTCCACGCATTCCCGGAGTTCCACCCGTTGTCATCGTGGCGTCCGAGCGCACCCATGATTCCGCCGAGGAGCCCGCCTGACATGTGGTTCAGCATATCATCCATCATGTCGTCGGCCAGGTTGCGCCAGTCATCTCCCTTTGTCCAGCTGCCGTCGTCGGCGCCTGCATCCATGTGGCCGGCGAACCCCATTCCCTTGCTGATGATGTAGACCCATGCCGTCGTGATTGGTGCCCCGGAGGTGTCTCTCACTGAGCCGGACGCGGTATAGAGTGCGGGCGGAACGAACGGCTTGAGGACGAAATTGACGGTGACGCTCCCGCTGTCAGGCACATCGATCGGCGTCGCATCACGGAGCTCACGGACGCCGTTGTACCACTGAGGCAGGTATTGTGTCTTGAGCGGAAGGGCGCGTGCGTAGTACCGGCCTGCATCGACATTCTCGATCCTGTAGGCACCCGTGGAGTCGGTAACCGCCTGATATGAGAAGTGCGGCGCGGTGATCTGGAGGAGCGTGATGAGCACGCGGTTGACGCCCGCTCCGGTCGAGTCCTTCACGGTACCCTGGACGACGGCGTGTCCCGCGGCGACGTGAATGACAAACTCCTGCTTCGCTTTTCCCCCGGCGCTCGACACGGCAAAGAGCTCAACCGAGAACCTCCCGGAGGTGATCGGAGTCCATTGCACCATTCCGGAGGTCGAGTCGATTTTCATGCCGGCCGGTCTATGGCCGAGATAGAAGCGGATCGCCGCCGAGTCGCGCGAGACAGCGACGACCTGGTAGGCGTACGGGACTCCGACGCTTGCATTCGTAGGTGGAGTCGAGATGATCTGGACGCGGTCACGCTGTCCGGTCTGCCCGGACAGATCCGCGAGAACGACGTTACTCCGGGGGCTCTGCCCGAACCTTGTGACCGCTGTCACATAGTAGAACCAGAAGAGGCTGACACCCGTGGGAGGCGTGTCTGCGTACGAGACGTCACGCGTTGAGTCGAGGAGGGCGAACGATGACAAGGAGGAGCCGCGATAGATCTTGTAGTACTGTATGTCATCACGATCCATCAGGAACGGCTTGCTCCATGAGAGCTTCACATTCGTGCCGTTCTCGACCTGCGCGCGCAGTCCGAACGGGGGAAACATCTGCGCTTGCAGAGAGCCTGCGAGGAGCATGAAGGCGAGCCCCACCAATGCGACGCGTGTCCAATCCTTTCGTGTCATACCTGGTCTCCTCTTAAGTGGCGTTGTGCATAGACCAATCGCAGCCGCAATTCCATTACTGCATTACAAGGCAAATTCAGTGCCACAAATGCCTGATGGCGAAACGCTCTCCTTCCTCACCGATGATCCCTTGCTTGGGACTCCGCCAATGATGCGAAATCCGCTCGGGTCCGAGGATTGTGTGCAGCTCGAGCCCACTCGGAGGTCTTGATATTGACACGCAGAGGAAGAAGAAGAAACCCTCCCATAGATCCAGAACCGGCGCAAGGGATGCAGGAAGACTGCAGAATCTGCGCGTTCAGAAATGAACGCGGAATTCCACGCGGCTCGTACCGTCGGGTGTCGCGATGACCTGTGGGGCGTCAAGAGAAGGAGGCAGGTGGAGAAAAGCGTCGAGCTGGGAATAGAGCCAGACAACCACAGCCCCGGCGGCCGTGTAGAATTCTGCCTTTCGCAGGTTATCGTAGGTCTGGTATGTGGAAGATATGTCTGCCGCTTCTGTCGCCGAGAGGTACTTCTCCCGCGCCGACTCCTTTGACAGCTCAAGCGCCACCGTGGCACCAAGGAAGGCTGTCTCCAGCGCTGCAAGGGCTACTCCTTTTGTTTCGTGCCCTTGCCTGTACTGATCCCATCCCGGATAGACCAAGATACGCCAGGAAGCGGCATGGCCGGCGGCGGAGACAGCAGTTTCCTTCTTTGCAAGGTCAGCTTTGAACTGCTGTTTTGCTTCTTCAAAGACGGCGATGATCTTGGGAGAGACCAGGACTGGATCGAGAGCGAGGTCAGGTGAAAGGGAGAGCGCGATCAGGAAATGCCCCCGCGCTTCCTGGTTTTGCCCTTCGGCCACAAGCGTAAACGCTAGGAGCTTTTCAAATTCGGTTCGCGCCTTCAGCGACAGGGTGCCGTCTGCCGAGAGCGCGCGGCGTGCAGCAAGCTCGGCCGCTTCGTACGTCCCCTGATTGTAGAGCGACGAAACGGCCGAAAGGAGAGAATCCTCCGCCATCTGCCCTCTGCAAAGCGGGGCAAGGCAGATGAGAAGTGTGAGCAGGGCTCCCCTCATTTCACCAATGCCATGCGCCGGGAGATGGACTCCTTTCCTCTCGTAAGCTTGTATAGGTACGTGCCGCTTGGCAGCCGGCCCGCGTCGAAAACGATTGAATGCCGCCCGGGCTCCCGGGGAAGGTTCTGGATGAGCGCGACTCTGTCCCCAAGAACGCTGAATACTTCCATCACAACGGGAGCATCGCTCGCTGCAGGGATGTCGTATGTAATCGTCGTCGCCGGGTTGAACGGGTTCGGGTAGTTCTGGTAGAGGGCCGCCGATGCCGGGATCTCTGGATAAGCCTCGTTGATACCGGTAACAAGATCCAACTCGTAGATCGAAGGGGCAAGCTGCTGCGCATACGTCAGACCGCCGAATACGTAAAGCCTGTCACGGACCAGCACGCATCCGAACATGGACCGCACGAAAGGTAGGAAGTACATTGAAGAAGGGAGCGGCTTGTCGTCTTTGATGCTGAAGACTTCGGCAGTGGAGAGGAACCCGGCAAACCCTTCTCCTCCGAGTACGATTATCGCCTTGTCAGTCACGACACCCCCGTAGAATGCGCGCGGCACGGTCAAATTCAGTGAGCTGACCATCTCCCACTTTCTCGGGTTCGTGTGAGTATTGAACTTCTCCATCGAGCGAAGCGGATTGGGAGGGTCCGGTCCGCCAATGCCGCCGACCACGTAGACGTCATCATCGATAGTGAAAGCTGAGAATCCCATCCGTCGCTGTCTGAGATGGTCGACATGAGTATTCCACGCATCGTGGTCCGGGTCGTACTCCTCCACCACATCGAGCGGTCCCGACGAGTCTTCACCACCGATGAGGAGTACTTTTCCGTTCACCACCGCGGCTGCCAGCTTCGCCCTCGGCGTAGGCATAGGGCTGCGAGGAAACCATCGTCGGACGCCGGGGTCGAACATCTCGACACTCGAAAGGTACCGAGAATTCCTGGGACTGATCCCCTCCATCCCGCCAAAGACGAAGATCCTTCCGTCAACTACGACAGCGGCAGCAAACACTCTCGGTCCACTCAAAGGTCTCAGCTGAGTGTTCCAGGTGCCGGTCCTCGGATCAAATGCTTCGACAGTGCTGTCGATATCGGTGCGCACGGCTTGCATTGGGTGCGCCCCCCCGATGACAAAAACGGAGTCGTTGAGCACTGCCGTGCAGAAGCCGTACCGGGGGGTCGGCATGACGTCCCGGTGCTGCGACGGCGCGACCGTAACGCCAATCCCTGCAATCGATAAGGCAAGCAGCAGTGACAGGCGTGACTTGGGGTTCATCATCTTCTCAGGCTGTTCTGACCGCACTTGACTTCAATTCACAACTCTATAATGCTGCTATAATCGTGCCAGCCAGGCCCTGCCACATCCGAAGCTATTTCGGGGAAGGTTCGAGAACGATGTTCAACGTCAACGTGTCCCCCGGCGTGATTGTTCTGCTCTCCTCCCAATTCTTGAATGCGGGGTTGCGAAGTGAAATCTTATGATTCCCACCCTGCAGAACTATTGGAGAGGAGAGAGGGGTTTCATCCCTGTAGACGTCATCGACATACACCTTCGCCCAGGGCCGCACCGTCACGCGCAGGAACCCGCCGTTTTCCAGAAAGTCGACTGAGAGCTCCTCCCGCACGCCCGGTTTGACGTCGACCTGTCGGGCAATATCGGAGAACGACGGGTTGCGGAAAATCAGCCGGTGTACGCCGGCAGAGAGGGTGATGGGGGATTTCAAGGGAGTGGTCTCGACGAACTCTCCGTCGACGTAAATCCTCGCCCAGGGAATGCAGCGTATCTCAAGCTCTCCCGTTCCTGAAGTGGGAGGCGCAGGTCCTGCCTGCTGTGGAACAGGATGCGCAGCTGTGTTGACCGGAAGCTGCCCGGCCGTCAGCCCACGGTTGTCATGCTCGCGGCCTTGCCCACTCTTTCTCTCGACTGTGCCGGGAGGAGAGACCTTCTGGCCTGAGGATCCCTCACTGTGGGGTGTGTCCGCTGCTGTCTCGCGAACTGAGGTAGTCTCGGACGGGCTCTGTCGATCCCCCGTGGGGCGAACCACAAGGACGATCAAGACGATGAGTGATGCGACGCCTGCGATCGAACCGAAGCGCAACCAGGTGTTCCTTCGTCGCAACGGGTGGCTCTCCGTTGCACCCTCTTTTCTGTATTCCGCGGTCTCTTGACCGGGCATCCCGCCGGTGGTACCCACGGCCCTCACATTCGAGTGGGGCGCGACGAGGGATGCAATGTCGCTTGCCGATGCAGGCGCCGCGGCGGTGCGGGACATATCCTCAAGCGCGGCGAGTGCCTCCGAGGCGGAGGTGAACCGCCTCTCTCTTCGCTTCTCGAGAAGCTTCAGCATCCATCGAGAGAGTGATTCCGGGGCGCCGATTGCCTTCTCACCGAGGGGAACGGGCTCGAGCGTCTGGATCTTATGGAGACAAGCAGCGTACGAGGAGCCGCCGAAGATCTTCTCTCCGCTGAGCATCTCGTAGACCGTCGCGCCCAGGGAGAAAAGGTCCGAACGTGCGTCGACCGGTTCACCGCGCGCCTGCTCCGGTGACATGTACGCCGGCGTCCCGAGGAGTGTGCCGTCTGTTGTAAGCGAGCTCGCATTCGCGATCGATGCGAGTCCGAAATCTGTGAGCTTGACGCCGCCGCGCAATGTGAGAAGTATGTTCGCGGGTTTCACGTCGCGGTGGAGGACTCCGTGCGAGTGGGCATACTCGAGTGCCTTGAGAACGCCCGCCGCGACTGCAATCGCCGCCGAAGGATCAAGCCGTCCGTTCGCTTCGAGGAGCTGCCTGAGGCTGGTCCCCTCAACGTACTCCATGGCGATCGAGAAAAAGGAATCGGCCTCCGTGAGGTCATAGACGTGGACGATGAACTCTGAGTCAAGCCGCGCGCCCGCCCTCGCTTCGCGTCGGAACCGGTCGACCAGTCCCGGTTCAGACCGGAGGTGGGGATGCAGGACTTTGAGGAGGACGACGCGGTCGAGGTCTGGCTGGTACGCCTTGAACACCGAGGCCGTCGGGCCGTCGCTCAGCTTCGAGAGTATGTCGAACTTCCCGATCTTCACTCGAGCCACTCTTTCAGCCGGTACTGGATCCAGCGCACCGAAACCCCGAGCCGCTCAGCCGCGCGCGTGCGGTTGCCGCCGACTTCATCGAGCGTCTTGAGAACGAGGCGGCGCTCGAACTCGTCGAGCGTGATCCCCGATTCGAACAGCGTGCGTGTTGTGAACTGTGGAAGGCCGAGGTCACCGGAGTCGATCTCCGCGCCGTCCGCGAGGACAGTTGCGCGCTCCACCGTGTTCTCGAGCTCGCGCACGTTCCCCGGCCAGTCGTACTCCATGAGCCTCTTCATCGCACCGGCACTGAGCTGGAGGGGCTTTCCCCCGTGCTGTTTGTATGCGCGCTCAAGGAAATGCCGTGCAAGGAGCGGGATGTCGCCCCGGCGCTCACGGAGGGGAGGAATGGTGAGAGGGACGACGTTAAGACGGTAGTAGAGGTCCTCGCGAAAACGTCCTGCCTCCACCTCTTTCTGCATCTCCTTGTTCGTCGCCGATATCACACGTACATCCACAGGGCGGGGGAGGGCCTCACCGACGCGGCGGACCTCGCGCTCCTGGAGCACACGGAGGAGCTTCGCCTGCATGGGGAGAGAGATGTCGGCGATCTCGTCAAGGAAGATGCTCCCGCCGTTGGCGGATTCGAAGAGCCCCTTCCTGTCGTTCAACGCGCCGGTGAACGTCCCCTTCTTGTGACCGAAGAGCTCACTCTCGAGGAGTGTCTCCGGGATCGCAGCGCAATTCACGGCGATGAAGGGGCCGTTCCGTCGCGCCCCGCTGTAATGGATTGCTTTTGCGAGAAGCTCCTTGCCGGTCCCGCTCTCGCCCATGATGAGGACCGATACGTCGGTGAGGGCGACCCGCTCCGCGAGAGACAGAACGCCCTTGAGGCCGGTGTTTCTCCCGATGATCCCTTCGAACGCGAACATTCCCTTCACTTCATCGCGGAGCCGGCGGTTCTCATCGCGGAGGTCTTCGTACAGTCTCGCGTTCTCGATGGCGATGGCCGCGAGGTTCGCGAACGCCGCAAGGAACTCGAGGCTATCCTGCGTGAACTTCCCCTTGCTCGACCTGCTGTCGACGTAGATTGCACCCATGAGGCGATCCCTGTTTCGCAGCGGGACGCAGGCGACGGAGCGGATCTGCTGTGTGACGATGCTTCGTGAGTCGTCAAAGCGCGCATCGTCCATGGCATCGATGGAAAGGACCGGCTCACCGCGCGAAAGGACGGTGTTCACAACGCTCGTCGAAACCTGCCGAGCATCGCCGACACTCTCTTCCGCGATGTTCCGCGCGACCCTGACGTTGAACCCCGCACTTTCGGCGGGCGAAGGCTCGGGTCGGAGGAGAAGGAACCCGCGCTCGGCGGAAAGGTGCTCCATGGCGATATCCATGACACGCTCGAGGAGTCCGCTCGCATCCTCGAGCGAGTTGATCGCGCTGCTGATTTCGTAGAGCGCCTGAAAGCGCCCCGAAGTATCACGCTCGCTCATGGGACGATGAACGAAGCCTCCTTGGAACGTGACCGGTTTCCGTATTCGTCGACAACGGCGACGGTCCAGTAGTAGCTCCCGGTGGCAAGGGATTGGTCGACGCCCATCGTCGAGACGCTGTTTGTGATGCCGCTGCGGCTCCACACCTCGGTCTGCAGGCCGGCGTCGACGCGGATGACCCTCACCTCGTAGGTAAACGGGTAGGGAAGGTAGAGCTGGCTCCACGCAAGCGTGGGCCGTGCTGTCGCAGAGTCAAGCGAGGAGGGAAAAACGGCAACAGGCGTCTCCTCGATGATGCGTGCGATGAAGACCGGTTGGGAGGACGAGGAGTTCCCCGGGTTGTCGCGTGCTTTGATCAACACGGGCTTGCCGACCAACCATTGGAGCGTCCCTCCCGGGAGCTCCTCTGATTTTATCGAGGCATGGAACATCCTGTCGGCCGGGGAAAACGACATCGCGCGGACAAGAGTATCGATGTTGACCGAGACCGAGGCAATGTCCGAGGCACCGTCCGCATCGCTCACCGAGGCGGCGATTTCCGCTTCGTATACCGGCCCGGGCCACCACTGGGAGATGTGGTTCGAGATGGCCGCGATGTCCGAACTGACCGGAAGTGCGTCGAGGTGGAAGTCCACCTGCTTCGGCTTCCCCGGTACGATCGTGACGGACACGGTGTCCGAGGAATATCCCGCCTTCCCGGCAACGAGCGTATGAACCCCCGACGTGAGATCAAGGAGATGAAAGACGCCGTTTTCGTCTGAGACACCGGCATTCCCCTCCGGGAGCGACACGACGAGGCCCCCCTTGATCGGATTGTATGGGGCGTAGAGGGTGGTGATGGTACCCGTGACCGCCGCGGCGTCGCGGAACGAGGGGGATTGCGGGTCAAGCGGGTTGTCGTGCGGCGCGTCGGGAGCGCAGCCGATCCAGAGAATCAGGAACACCCCCGCGGTTGCCTCGCTTGCGGCGGCGCGTAAGAGCATGCGATCCACACTTGCTGATGTTCGATGGAAGATTAACGTTTTGACGTTTGAAAATCAAGGAGCCATTTTGCCCGCGCGGCTTTGCATCCGAGTCACCTTTTGCATATCTTAGCAAATTGTGAGACGCAGGAGAAGGAGAGCCAGTTGAACGTCAACATCACGAACGTCAATGAAACCCGGCGCGAGATAGAGATTGCCGTGACTCTCGATGAGCTGGCCCCGCGATTCGAAGAAGCATACCGCGAATACCAGCCGAAGGTCAACCTGAAGGGGTTCAGGAAAGGGAGAGTACCCCTCCCCATCGTCAAGCGGCTGTACGGCGAAGCGATCGAGCACGACACCGTTGACAAGCTTATCGATGATTTCTATCGGCAGGCACTCGAAGAGCGCAACATCAAGCCAGTCGGCAAACCCGTCGTGATCGAACACAGCTACGACCGGGGCGCAGGTGCACGGTTCAAGATCCATTTCGAGGTCACGCCTGAGTTCGAACTGAAAGGGTACAAAGGGATCCGCGTCGAGAAGCGACGCCACACGTTGAGTGAGGAGGAGGTCGACCACGAGGTCCTCCGGCTCCGGCGCGCGAACGCCATCACGACCCCGGCCGAGGCCGCCACCGATGATCAGTTTATCGTGACAGCCGACGTCCAGGAGCTCGATCATACCGGATTCCCGGTGATCGGGAGGAAGGACAAGAACGTCAGGTTCTACCTGGGGGGTGAAGATATCGACCCGGAGCTCCGCGACGCCCTGATGGCCGCAAGGACGGGGGAAGAGCGCCGCGTGACGCTGAAGTCAAAGCACGGCGACCACGAGCACGAGACGAATCTCCTCCTCAAGGTGACGTCAGTCGCGAAGTTCGAGCTTCCTCCCTTCGACGACGCATTTGTCGACAAGGTCACAAAGGGAAAACACACGAACGTTCCGTCGTTCCTCGAGATGATGAGAAGGGACCTTGCGGAGTACTGGGAGAGCGAGGCCGAGCGCCGCGTTGATGATGCGATCGTTGGGGAGCTCGTGCGCCGGCATGAATTCCAGCCGCCTGATGCGGTGGTCGATGCGCTCCTGAAATCCTACGTCGAGGACTACGCCGCACGCCAGCCCGGGAAGAAACTTCCGCCGGATTTTGACGAGGAGAAGTTCCGTTCCGAAACGCGCCCGAGGGGTGTGTTTCAGGCAAAGTGGATCCTCATTCGCGACCGGATCATCGAGGCGGAGCACCTCGTGGTCGATGATGAGGACGTGGCAGCGCTGGCGGAGAAGGAATCCGCCCGGATGGGAATCGACCGGCAGCGACTGGTCGAGTTCTACAAGAAGTCGGAGCAGACACGCGAACGGATCCTCAGCGGAAAGATCACAGCCTTCCTCCGTAAGCACGCCGAGGTCACGGAGGTTGAAGAGAAGGATACTCCCTCCCTCACAGTGTAACAGGAGTCCAAGGAGACGCCAATGGTGCGAACAAGGAATGAACTGGTCCCGATGGTCATCGAGCAGACCGGCAGGGGAGAGCGGGCGTACGACATCTTCTCCCGGCTTCTGAAAGAACGGATCGTGTTTATCGGGACCCCGATCGACGACACCATCGCGAGCCTCGTGATCGCCCAGCTCCTCTTCCTCGAATCGGAGGATCCGGACAAGGACATCTTCGTCTACATCAACAGTCCGGGCGGTGCCATTTCATCCGGGCTTGCCATTTATGACACGGTGCAGTACATCCGTCCGAACGTGTCGACAATATGCATCGGGATGGCGGCGAGCATGGCCGCAGTCCTCCTCGCCTGCGGGACGAAGGGGAAACGGACGGCGCTTCCGAATTCGCGCATCATGATCCACCAGCCGTGGGGAGGCTTCCAGGGGGCGGCGAGCGACATCTCCATCCAGGCGGAGGAAATCCTCCGGATGAAGAAGACGCTCAATTTGATTCTCTCCCAGCACACAGGGAAGCCGCTCGAGGAGGTCGAAAAGGACACGGACCGCGACTACTATATGTCATCCGAGGACGCGAAGGAGTACGGGCTCATCGACAACATCCTCGTGAAACGTCCGTCGGCGAAGAAGGAACGCTGAGCCGCGCGCTTGCGGAGGAGGTGACCCTTGACTCAAAGGCGGAGTGACGAAAAGATCCAGTGCTCGTTCTGCGGGCGCGGACAGGACGAGGTGACGAGCGTCATCGCCGGGCCGGATGTCTACATCTGCGACATCTGCGTCCAGAACTCGGTCGAGATCATCAGGAACAACCTTGCCGCGTACTCGACGCGCCGCAGGCACGGGAAAGTCGGCCTGAGCCCAGTGGAGATTAAGAACGCGCTCGATGAGTACGTCGTCGGCCAGGACGAGGCGAAGAAAACGCTCGCCGTGGCCGTCTACAATCACTACAAGCGGATCGAATCCGCCGTGCTCCTTCCGGGCTTCGACGAGGTGGAGATCGAGAAGAGCAACATCCTCCTCATCGGCCCGACCGGGACGGGTAAGACCCTCCTCGCGCAGACCCTTGCGAAGATCCTCGACGTGCCGTTTGCGATTGCCGATGCCACGACGCTCACGGAAGCCGGCTACGTCGGGGACGATGTCGAGACGATCCTCGTCTACCTTCTCCAGAACGCCGACTACAACGTAGCGCGCGCGGAGCGCGGAATCGTCTACATCGACGAGATCGACAAGATCTCTCGGAAGGGGGACAGCGCATCGATCACACGCGATGTTTCAGGCGAGGGAGTCCAGCAGGCGCTCCTCAAGATCCTCGAAGGGACCATCGCCGGTGTTCCGCCCAAAGGTGGACGGAAGCACCCCGAGCAGAGCCTCATCCAGGTCAACACGAAGAACATCCTCTTCATCTGCGGTGGTGCGTTTGAGGGGCTTGACAAGGTAATCGCGCGCCGCATCGGCAGGAGCCCGATCGGCTTCGGCGCCGATGTCGTTGGAAAGAAGGACTACAACGTCGACGAGCTTCTCCGACACGTCCAACCGGACGACCTCTTGAAGTTCGGCCTCATTCCCGAATTCGTCGGCCGCCTCCCTGTCCTTGCGGCTCTCCAGTCACTTCAGGAAGACGCGCTCCTCAACATCCTCACTCAGCCGCGGAACGCCATCGTGAAGCAGTACCGGAAACTCTTCAGGATGGAGGGAGTGGACCTTGAGTTCGAAGATGGAGCCCTCAAGGCAGTTGTCCGCCGCGCCGTGGAGCGAGGGATGGGTGCACGGGCGCTTCGATCGATCATCGAGAACGTTATGCTCGACATCATGTACCACCTGCCCGAGCGAAGGACCGTGAGCCGCTGTGTCATCACTGCGGATACAATTCTCCGCAGCCAGGAGCCCGTCTACATGTACGAGGAGCATAAGGCGATCGCCTGACCAGGCGAGCAGCAGATAGCTCATTCCGCTCAGAAGCATTTCTCTCCCGAACGAGTCGAATTGCAGCACCGTTCTCTCCCCACTCGTGGGGGAAGGAGAAGATGGGCATTTTCATGGCGTCCCCCCACCCCAATCCTCCCCCACGGTGGGGGGAGGGAGTATCGCTCTCTCTTTTCCCCTCATCCATTCCTGTCGTTCCCGATCATCCCTGCTTGACTGGAGTGATGCGCCGTGCTAACTTCATGTTCGTGGAGTTCGCCCTCTCATACGGGTACAGACGTCTCACCGCGACGCTTGAGGATGAGCACCTCGAGAGCGTCATCTCGCCTCCCCGGTTCAATCGAGTGAACGAAGAAGAGACGATTGTCCGCGCTCTCACCCACCCGATCGCGTCGAGGCCCCTTCCCGATTTTCTCGCAGGTGCACACCGTGTGACCGTTGTGATCCCCGACAAGACGAGGAAGGGGAGGATCGCGATTGTCCTTCCCACGATCCTCCGATATCTTGACGACGCCGGGATAGGGCGCGACCGTGTCAGGGTCCTCTTCGCGAACGGGAGTCACGCGGCGCAGGCGGAGGAGGAGAAAGCTTCCGTCATGGGATGGCACAACTACCGCTCGCTTACCGTTTGTGAACACGATGCCCGCGACGGCACTGCGGTCCACTGCGGCACAACGAAGTTCGGGACCCCGGTCGCGCTCCATCCGTGGGTTGCGGAGGCCGATCGGACAATCGCCCTCGGACCCATCGTGCACCACTATTTCGCAGGCTTCGGCGGGGGACCGAAGATGCTCATGCCCGGCGCCGCGGGATACGAGAGCATTGTCACCAACCATCGCCGCACACTCACGCCCGAGGGGGCGTTTCATCCGTTTTGTGCGGACGGTATCCTCGAAGGCAACCCGGTTGCGGAAGACATCGCCGATGCGGTCCGGTTCTTTCCGCCGACCTTCTACGTCGGAACGGTGCACGATTCAGTCGGAAGGATCGTGGACGCCGTGGCGGGAGACATCCTGAAGGCGCACCGCGCAGGGACTGAGAAAGTCGCAGCACTCTATGAAGTCGCACTGAAGGACGGAGCGGACCTTGCAGTTGCCGGAGCGGGAGGATACCCGAAAGACATCAACTTCATCCAGTCGCACAAGGCCATCCACCATGCGTCGCTCGCTGTGCGCGATGGAGGAGTCATCCTCGCGGCAGCGGAGTGCCGCGACGGCATCGGTTCGACAACTCTTCTCACCTGGTTCGGCATGCCGCTCGAAGAAATGAAGTCAAAGCTCTTCGAGGAGTATACGCTCCACGGACACACGGCGCTTTCGCTCCGCATGAAGGAACGACGCGTCGCGATCCTCCTTGTCAGCAGCCTGCCGGGCGAGGTCGTGAAGTCGATGGGGATGATCCCTGTAGGCACCGTCGAAGAAGGAATGTCCGTCGCACGGTCGATATTGAAAAACACGTACAAAGCTGTTATCTTGACCGACGGGTCGCTCAGCGTCCCGCGGTTGCTTCACGGTGGGTGAAGAGGTGCGGGAGATGGGTGCGAAGGCGGCAATCATTGTCCTCAAAGGGGACATCACCGACCAGGCGACGGATGCGATCGTCAACGCCGCGAACAACCACCTCTGGATGGGTGCCGGTGTCGCCGGGGCCATCAGGCGGCGCGGCGGCCCTGATATCGAAACCGAGGCGGTGGCGAAGGGACCCATCATGGTCGGCGAGTCGGTCTTCACAGGCGGAGGGACGCTCCCCGCGCGGTACGTTGTTCATGCAGCCGTCATGGGGCAGGACCTCGCGACCGATGCAGCGAAGATCCGTGCTGCGACGAGGAGCGCGCTCCGGCTTGCAGAGGAGCAGGAGCTCACATCGATCTCCTTTCCGGCGCTCGGCACGGGCGTCGGCGGCTTCCCGGTTCGCCAGTGCGCCTCCATCATGTTGGCGGAAGCACGCCGAATTGCGCGTTCAAGCCGCTCCTTGAGAGAGATCAGATTCGTTCTCATCGACGAGACAGGATACGCGGCGTTCGTCGATGCTCTCCGGACTTCAAATGAGCGACATGTGAGGTGAAAGGAGGAAGGCAGTGCGATGCGAAGACAACCACTGCTTGTGATTGCGGTCGGGCTGTGCGCTTCGAGCGCACTCTTTATCTCATGCGGGAGGGATATTCCTGTCGTGGACGGGTCGGCCGATACAACCTCCGTTGTCATCCTGACGTTGCCGCCCCTCGATTACGGGCCGCCCGTCTCGTTCTCCAAACGGGTGATGCCTCTTCTCCTCGACAGCTGCGCGTCGTGCCACAACCCTCGCAATCGCGCGAGCGGTTATGACGTCACCACGTACGGCGGCGTGATGCGCGGAGGGAAAAGAGGACCCGCTGTCATCTCGGGGAGCAGTAAGCTGAGCCTTCTCGCGCGTGCGATCGCCGGGCGCGCTATCGATTTTCCCCGAATGCCCCCTGAGCCCGCCGGGCCGATCTCGTACGACGACCTCATGGCCCTCAAGCGCTGGATCGACCAGGGGGCGCGGAACGACTGATGGTGGAACCCGCCCCGTGCTGCATGGACCACCGTGAACACTACCGCCTCGACGCGGAGCTGTTCGACTATGCCGACACGTCGGACAGGCTCTCGGCGGATTTTGATCGGCGGCTGCACTCGGGGATTCTCCGCAAGCTTCAGGGGGGAGGGATTCTCGCCGATGTCGGTAGCGGGGACGGGTGGGTTAGCTCGTTCCTGGCCGGGAAGCGGTTCCAGGTCATCCACTTTGACCTTTCCCACGCCAACCTTAGACGCATCGTCGAGCGGAGGGGGGACGTGAATGGGCCTGCCGCGGCGGTTGCAGATGCGTACAGTATTCCGCTGAGAGGGGGCGCCGCCGATGCCGTGATCCTCTCTGAGG
The DNA here is from genome assembly GCA_002779395.1 of Ignavibacteriales bacterium CG07_land_8_20_14_0_80_59_12. Lineage (GTDB taxonomy): Bacteria > Bacteroidota > Ignavibacteria > 0-14-0-80-59-12 > 0-14-0-80-59-12 > 0-14-0-80-59-12. The sequence continues at coordinate 448 of PEWR01000045.1, read as the reverse complement.
TGCTCGAGCATCTGGAAGACCCCGCGAGGGCCATCCGCGAGACGGCCCGCCTCCTGAAACCCGGCGGAAGACTCCTCATCGCCGCGCCTTACCGTGAGAAGATCCGCTACTACCTCTGCATTCACTGCAACCGGATGACACCCGCAAACGCGCACCTCCATTCGTTTGATGAGGGGAAGCTTGGGGCACTTCTCGACGACGGCGGATTTGACGTAGCTTCCCGGTCGCTCATTGGATGCCGGCTCTTCCTCGTGACGAGAGCATCCTATCTCCTCCGCTGGCTGCCTTTTGGAGTCTGGCGTCTCTTCGACCGCGCCTTCGGGCTCGCCGCCGGAAAGTTCATGAACATCGTCGTCTCCGCGCGCCGCCGGTAGCGCCGAATCCGCGTGAGACTTCTCGACGATTTGCGTATATTGACGTTACGGATGCTCCAACGGCCTGGCCGGCC